>JBGPQQ010000124.1:0-8150 GCA_041489115.1 Vicinamibacteria bacterium
CCTCCCGTGTGAGTCCCGGATCGCCCCCATGGACCCAAGTTCTGCCAATTGCAGACCGCCACCTTGGTAGCTTGGGTCCAGTTTGGGTCCAGAGGATGAAGCGTCCCGCAACATCGTGGAGCGCCCTGCAACACCGACTTGATCTGCTATCTGGCGCTAATGGCGTGACTTGCGGCGGATGCGAGTGAACCGTGGGAGGAAGTAAAGAACGCCGGAATCACCTTCACACGGTGGAAGTCGTAGGTTCGAATCCTACAGCGCCCACCATCGCGCGTGAGCGCCGCGGCGGCAGGCCGCATCCCCCGAGCCGGAGATGACCGCGACACCCGCCGCTCCCCCGGCGCACCCCCACCGCAGCTACCGCTACTACGACCTCGTGATGGCGGCGTTCGTCACGGTGCTGCTCTGCGCCGACGTCATCGGGGCGGCGAAGGTCGCGAAGGTGGGGCCCTTCACCTTCGGGGCCGGCGTGCTGTTCTTCCCGATCAGCTACATCTTCGGGGACGTTCTCACCGAGGTCTACGGCTACGCGCGGGCCCGCAAGGTCGTGTGGGCCGGGTTCGGGGCCCTCGCCTTCGCCTCGTTCATGAGCTGGGCCATCCTCGCCTTCCCGCCCGCTCCCGGCTGGCCGGACCAGGCCGCCTACGAGACCGTGTTCGGCGCCACCCCGCGCATCGTGCTCGCCTCGCTCGTCGCCTACTTCTGCGGCGAGTTCTGCAACTCGTACATGCTCGCCAAGATGAAGCTCGTGACGGGGGGCCACCTCCTCTGGACCCGCACGATCGGCTCCACGATCGTGGGCGAGGCGGTGGACTCGGCGGTCTTCTACCCGCTGGCCTTCCTCGGCGTGTGGTCCACCGACCTCGTGTTGCAGGTGATGATGACCAACTACGCGGTGAAGGTGCTATGGGAGGCGGTCATGACCCCGGTCACGTACCGCGTGGTCAACTTCCTGAAGCGGGCCGAGAGCGAAGACTACTTCGATCGCAGCACCAACTTCACGCCGTTCTCGCTGCGAACGGACTGACGCCCGGTAGCCGCGGGCCGAACCGCGCCCGCGCCGGCGGGCCGGCCGACTGCACGACCGGGCGCCCGATGGCAGCACGTACGGGCAAAGCGCCCGCTCGGCGAAGGCGGGTCGGGCGCTCCGAAGCGAGCGCATGGTTCACCCGCGGGTGTAAGCGAGCGAGGAGACGACCCGACCCGCCCACAGCGCGGGTGCCCAGTGGCGGGAGCCATCGCGCCGGCTGGTCCGGAAGCCCTCGCGGCGACAGGGGCGTCAGTCGAAGTCGGTGGGGCGCGCGGGGTCGGCGAGGTGGGTCCAGGCCAGCTCGACCTGGCCGGGCGTCGTGCGGTCGAGGTCGAGATCGGGGATGGCGGAGCGCGCGAAGAAGCCGACCGCGTCGATCTCGTGGCTCGTGACCGGCTCGCCGCCCTCGAGCCGGCAGCCGACGAGCACCTTGTACGTGTAGTCGATCGAGGGCGGGTGCGCGTGGCGCGACTTGTCGAGGAGCGCGAGCAGCTTCCCGGCGCGGACCCGGTAGCCGCTCTCCTCGAGCGTCTCCCGCTCGGCGGCGAGCGACGGCGTGTCGCCGGCGTCGGCCCAGCCCCCCGGGAAGGTCCACCGGCCGCTCCTCCGCTCGCGCACGAGCAGCAGCTCCGCGCCGCGAAAGACCACGGCGCGCACGTCGACCTTGGGGGTGGGGTAGCCGAGGCTCGAGGCGAAGGCCACCCGGACCTCGTCGGCGGGGGCGGAGAGGCCGGAGGCGGCCATCTCCACCGCGATCCTCCGCAGCTCCTCGTACCGCCCGCGGTCGAAGGGGTCGCCCGCGTAGGTGAGCCCCGTCTGCGCGATCGCCTGGATCCGCTGCGCCCAGCGGAGCCAGGCGGGGCGGCGGTCGGGGCCGGCGCTCACTTCGCGGCCGCGGGGGACGCGATCCCCTGGCGCTGCAGCTCGTCGTCGATCACCTGCGCGAAGGCGTCGAACGGCTGCGCGCCGACGAGCGGCCGCCCGTTGACGAAGAACGCGGGTGTCCCCGAGACGCCGTAGCCCTGGCCCGCCTCCGCGTCGCTGCGGAGGAGGCCGGCGTACCGGCCGGAGTCGAGGCACCGGTTGAACGCCGCGCCGTCGAGGCCGAGCGCGGCGGCGTGCTCCTTGAGGTCGGGGACCTGCAGCCTGGAGGTGTTGACCCAGAGCCGGTCGTGCATCTCCCAGAACTTCCCCTGCTCGCCGGCGCAGGCCGCGGCCTCCCCCGCCTTCTCCGCCTGGGCGTGGAAGTCGAGCGGGAAGTGGCGGAAGACCCAGCGCACCTTGTCGCCGTAGGCCTCGCGCACGCGGGTCACGGTGGGCCGCGCGCGCACGCAGTACGGGCACTGGAAGTCCGAGAACTCGACGACGGTGACCGGCGCCTTCGGGTTGCCCCGCGCCGGGGCGCCGCCGATCTCGACCGGGACGCGGTAGGGCTCGAGCAGGACCTTCACGTCGTACTTCGCCCGCAGCTCGCGGGCGAACGCGGCGCGTCGCTCGCTCTGGCGCTGCTGGCCGAGGCCGGCCTTGATCTGCCCGAGCGCGTCCGCCTCGGGCGTCGTGCCGAAGCGGGCCTTGTTGGCCTCGTGGTAGGCCTTCGCGTCGGCGTCGGTCACGAGCGCCTTGTCCTCGACCTCCGCCTTGTGGAGGGCCTCCGGCGTCGTGCCGCGCGCCCCGGCTTCCTTCTCGATCAGGGCCTGGGCGACGAGCGCGTCGAGCGCCTGGCTGCGCAGCTGGTACTCCCGCGCGCGCAGGTCCATGAGCTGCGCGCGGACGATGTCGTCCACCTCCTTCGCCGCGATCGGCTTCCCCGCGACGAGGGCGACCGCGCCCCCGGGCCCCTCCGCCTTCTCCTGCCCCGGGGCGGGCGCCGACGCGCCGACCCCGAGTGCCAGGGCCAGGGCCCCGGTGAGTCCCATCCGTCCGCTCATGCGCCTCCTTCCCCGGGAGGCGCCGCCTCGCCCCGGCCGAAGGCCAGGGCGGCGAAGCTCACGACGCTCGCGGGATCGATGTTCCACTGCTCGTAGCGCAGCAGCGCGCCGCGCTTCGGGGCCGTCGCCTTCAGGAAGGCGTAGAGCGGCGCCGCCCCGCACCACTTGAGATCGTCCTCGTTCTCGCGGACCTGCTCCCAGAAGCCGCCCGGGTCCCCCGCGGCGACCGCGTCGATCCGGCGGCGGTCGCGCTCCTCCACCTCCGCGAGGTCTCCCACGCCCGCCCGCGCCACGAGGTCGTCCCCGTAGCGGCGGCCGACGTGGGCCATGTCCACCCCGAGCACCCAGAGGAGGCGGCTCCCCTCGCGAGCGTCGAGCTCGCCGAGGGCGTCGATGAAGCGCGCGACGCCCGGGTCGTCCTCGGGGCGGCCGCGGCCTTGCGTGGCCGCGGCGAACGGGCCGCAGAGGACGGGCACGACGCGCGCGGCGGGCCCGAGGCAGTGCTGCAGGAACACCACCTGGAACTCGATCGAGTGCTCGACCGCGTGGCAGTAGTCCTCGACCACGACGGCCTCGCCGCCCCCGGCGATCAGCCGATCCACGACCTCGAGGTCCGTCCCGGCCGGGCCGAACGGCGTGACGTAGGGCTTGCGGGTGAGGCCGAAGCGCTCGGGGGCGCCGTAGTGCGAGGTGCCGAGGACGACGACCGTGCGTTCGGCGGCGTCTCCCGGCAGGGCCCGGTAGGCCGCGGCGTACGAGCGGTACCCACCCTCGAGGCTCACATGCGGCGCGGCGATGGCGTAGACGCCGCCGGGCGGCGCGATCTCGTCCTCCCGGCGCGGCCGCAGCCACCCGTCCAGGAGCCCGGCCAGCTCGGCGACGTCCCCGGGATAGGCCTCCCCGGCCTGCGTTGGCTCGCGGGTCTCCGCCCCGGCGAACGCCTTGTGCCGTGCCTCGCGCCGCCGCTCCAGCTCCTCGTCCTCGAGGAAGCCCCCGCCCCCGAGCGTGTCGGCGAGATGCCGGGCGAACCCCGACGCGCCGAGCTCGCCCGTGGCGCGGTGGAGCGCCTCGGCGAGGTCGCCCTCCTCGTGCTCCCCGTCGAAGAACCGGAGGAAGCGGACGAGCGGGGGCGGGATGATGACCACGTCCTCCGTGTAGCCGAACGGGTCCCGCAGGAGGAGTCCCGGGCGGTCCTCGACGGGCGAGGGCATCGCGTCGAGGCTGCGGCGCAGCGCGGCGAGGCGGCGGGACATCGAGCCGCCATGGTATCTCAGCGCCGGTCGAGCCAGACCTCGAGGCCCTGGGCGTTCAGCTCGACGTCCAGGGCCAGGAGCTCCCGAACCTGCTCTCGCGGCAGGGGTGCGCCGTGGTCGCGCACCCAGCCGAGGAGCAGCTCCTCGACGCCTTTCCGCAGGCGCGCGGCGCGGTCGGTCTTGCCGTCCTCGGCGCGCCCGAGCGCCACGAGCTCCCCGGTCTGGCGGTGGAGGTCCGCGGCCAGGCGCTCGATCTCGACGACCCGGGAGTAGTGCGTGAGCAGCATCGCCGCCGGCGCGTGGCCCACCAGCCGGTCGATCGAGGCGAGGAGCGCCTCCGGCTCGAACTGCACCGGCGTCGTCGTGGGGAGGATGAACGCTCCCCGGGCGCTGGCGAGCTCGCGGTACGACAGGCCGAAGGTGTCGCCGGTGAACATCGACCGCGACGCCTCGTCCCAGACGCAGAAGTGATGCCGGGCGTGGCCCGGCGTGTCGAGGAAGAGGAGCGGCCGGCCGCCCAGCTCGAGCGTGAAGCCCTCGGGGGCCTCGACGACCCGGGACGCGTCGACGGGTACGAGCGCGCCGTAGTTGCGGAGCGTCGCCTCTTCCCCGAACACGGCCGAGGCGCCGGCCCAGAGCTTCGACGGGTCGATCATGTGCCGCGCCCCGCGGGGATGGACGACGAGGCGGGCCTTCGGCAGCCGCCGCATCATCTCGCCCGCCCCGCCCGCGTGGTCGAGGTGGACGTGGGTCACGATCACGAAGTCCACCGCCTCGGGGGGCAGGCCCTTCGCCTCGAGCGCGGCCAGGAGGCCGGGCACCGAGAAGCTCGTGCCGACGTCCACGAAGGCCGCGCGACCGTTCTCGACCACGAGGTGGCTCGCGTCGAAGAACGGGCGGACGTAGCCGGTGTCGATGGCGGTGATGCCGTGCCCGAGATCCTCGAAGGCGGGCGCGGTCGGGGAACCCATGACCGCATTCTGCCCCAGCATGCGTCAATTCAAGACCTGACCCCTTCCGTGACCCCTTCCGCTGCTGTACGATAGGTGATCGTGGCGGAGACGGCGTCGCACTCCTGGACGTGCCCGGCCTGCGGCCGCCGCGTGCCGCTGCACGCGGAGGCCTGCCACTGCGGCATGACGCGGGAGCGCGCCCGGCAGCTGACCACGGCCGCGCCGGTGGCGGCACGCCCCGCCCGCCCGCCCCGCCCCGGCGCCCGCGCCGAGGCGATGGCGGCGATGACGGGAGACGTTAAAGCCCTTCTCGTCGCCGGCGCGCTCGTGATGGTGGCCGGCCTCGGCTGGCTGGTCTTCGGCCCGAGTCGGCCGCTCTCGATGCCGCGCGTCCTCGGCTGGGTGGACCAGGGGGCGCCGCCGGCCCCGAAGCCCACGCCCCCACCTCGCCCGCCTTTCAAGCTCCCCTGGTGGAAGTGAGGCGCGGGGCCGGACCCTCAGGCGGCTCCCCAACCCGCTGACCGCCCGCGCCGGCTCGCCCGGGCGGCAGGCCAGGAGGACCAGGACCTTGAACGGCTGCGGCTGGAGGCGCACCGTCGTCCCGTTGCGCCGCAACTCGCCGCTGCGGACGTCCAGCTCGAACGGCCCGAAGCGCAGCGTGAGGAGCTGTCCCTCGGCGGTGTCGTTCAACGGGTTAGACGCTCGGTGCATAATCGCCGGACTCCCGGCGCCTAGAGGTCGCCTTATTGCCTATGACGCACAAGAGGGCCATTGCGTTCACTGCCGCGGTGCTTTTTCTCTTCTCCCCTCTCGCATCCAACGCGGAGGACGCGGCGCTGGCGCGCGCACGGCGCGTGCTCGCCGCGCACCCCGTGATCGACGGGCACAACGACCTACCCTGGGCCATCCGGGAGAGCGGGGCCGCGCCGCGCGACGTCGAGGCCTACGACCTCCGGTCCCGCACGAAGGGTGACACCGACCTCGAGCGGCTGCGCGAGGGCGGCGTGGGCGGGCAGTTCTGGTCGGTCTACGTGCCGGCGGAGCTCCCCGGTGGCTTCGCCCGAACCCAGCTCGAGCAGATCGACATCGCCCGGCGCATGATCGCCCGCTACCCGGACCGCATGGCCTTCGCGACGACCGCGGACGAGGTCGAGCGCGCGATGAAGGAGGGGCGGGTCGCGTCCCTCCTCGGCCTGGAGGGTGGTCACGCGATCGAGAACTCGCTCGGGGCGCTCCGCGCGTACTACGACCTCGGCGCGCGGTACATGACCCTCACCCACGGCAAGACGCTCGACTGGGCCGACTCGGCGACCGACGCGGCGCGCCACGGCGGGCTCACGCGCTTCGGCGAGGAGGTGGTGCGCGAGATGAACCGCCTGGGCATGCTGGTCGATCTCTCCCACGTCTCGGACGAGACCATGGAGGACGCGCTGCGCGTCTCCGAGGCGCCGGTCGTCTTCTCTCACTCCTCGGCGCGGGCGATCTGCGACCACCCGCGGAACGTCCCCGACGCGGTGCTCGCGAAGATGAAGGCGAACGGCGGCGTGGTGATGGTGACCTTCGTGAGCGCGTTCGTCTCGAACGAGTTCGCGAAGGCGAGCGGGCCGCTCTGGAAGGAGTACGAGGAGCGCACGCAGGGGGTCGCGGACCCCGCCGAGCGGCGCCGGATCGGGAGGGAGATCGCGGCGCGCATGCCGAAGATCCCCGTCACCATCGCCCAGGTGGCGGACCACGTGGACCACGTGCGGAAGGTCGCGGGGGTGGACCACGTCGGGCTCGGAGGCGACTACGACGGCAACGACTCCTGGCCCGAGGGCCTCTCCGACGTGTCCGGCTACCCGCGCCTCCTCGCCGAGCTCGCGCGCCGCGGCTGGAGCGACGCGGACCTCGGCAAGCTCGCGAGCGGGAACATCCTCAGGGTGATGAGAAAGGCGGAGGAGGTCGCCCGGCGGCTCCAGAAGGCCCGGCCGGCCTCGACGGCCACGATCGAGTCGCTCGACGGCGCAACGAGCCGGTAAGCAGGACACTCCTGAGCACCAGCAGCGGGCTGCGAGCGCAGCGCGATTCACTCGCGCGAAGCGAGCGGGGGGTCTCAGGGGGGTGCGACGCAGCACCCCCCTGATGAGAGGCTCGCAGGCCTTGGAGTATAGTCGGGGGTCCGGAGGCCGCCGTGGTGGAGACGACCTTGAAGACGCTCATCGAACGGTTCCGCAGCAAGCCCGAGTGGCAGCACGCCGACCCCGCGGTCCGGGCGGAAGCCGTGCTGCACCTGCCCTCGTCCGAGCGCGAGATCCTCCTCGTTCTCGCCCGCGAGGACGCCGACGCGCGCGTGCGGCGCTCGGCGGTCAAGAAGCTGCCGGACGCCGCCGTGCTGGCGGAGATCGCCGCCTCCGACGCGGACGCCGGTGTGCGGGACGAGGCAGAGGCGCGCCTCGCCCACCTCGCGGTGCACGAGCACGACGAGGCGGCGGCCCGGGCGGCGGTGGCCGGGCTCCGGGACGCGAAGCACCTCGCGGCGGTGGCCAAGGCCGCCCCGCTTTCGGCCACGCGCGAGGCCGCCGTAAACGCGCTCGCCGACGCGAAGTCGCTGGCCTCGGTGGTGCGGGAGTCGGAGGACACCCCGACCCGCCTGCTCGCCCTCGGCCGGATCGAGGACGGGGCGACGCTCCTCGCCCTCGCCCTCAAGATCGAGCAGAAGGCCGTGGCCGTGGCCGCGGTCGAGCGGCTGGCCGACCCGGAGGCCCTGCGGGCGGTGGCGGCGAAGGCAAAGGCCGGCGCGGCCGCGCGGCGCGCCCGCGCGCGCCTCGAGACCGGGGAGCCCGCCTCCCCCGTGACGGCGGCTCCGGTCGCGCCGCAGGACGACGAGGCCGAGCGCCGCGCCTACGAGGAGGCTCGCGCCGCGCACGAGCGCGAGGCCGCCGGCCGCGCCGCGGCGGTGGAGGCGCGGACCGTCCTCCTCGCCTCCCTCGAGAGCGCCGAGGGCGAG
>JBGPQQ010000125.1:0-8082 GCA_041489115.1 Vicinamibacteria bacterium
CCCGCACGATGATCGCCGTGCCCGTCTCCTGCGCGACGGGCAGCAGCTCCGCGGCCGGCTCCTGGTCGAAGACGTTGTAGATGACCTGCACCGCGTCCAGCCAGCCGCCGCGCATCAGGTCGATGACGCTGTTCTGATCGTGCTCGGGCGTCGAGAGGCCGATGAAGCGGATCTTCCCCTCGGCCTGGAGCTTCCGCAGGATCTCGAAGGGCCTGGGGTTGCGGTTCCAGGCCCGCGTCCACGTGTGGAGCTGCGGTAGCGCATGACTTGATGCTCCTAGCGGGCCTGCGGCCCGCGCTTCCGACCCGGACCGCGGCCGGCAGCGAACGACGGCGGCACAGCCGGCTGTCGCGCGGCGCCCACGTCGTTGCCGGTGAAAACCGTGCGGCCCGTGACTTCCGTCGCCTCGACGAACGTGTCTGTCCCCGCCGCCGCCCGGCTGTCGCGCACGACCGCGTCCTCGCCATGGACCAGCCGGATGGCCGATCCCGCCTTCTGCGCCTGCCGGCCGCGGAAGCCGTCCACGACGAGCTCGCGGAACGACTCCGCCTCGATCGCGTGGGTGAAGTACGACGGCACGTCGTCCGCCCACTCGACGGCCAGGTTTCGCACGGCCAGCCGCTCGGTGTGGAGGGCGAGGAGCGCCGGCAGGTCCCGCTTGAAGAGGGCGAGGTTCGGGTCGCGGGTGAGGCGCATGTCCACGTTGCCGCCCCAGGAGTCGGAGTTCGGCCCGCGCCGGACGCGGACCCAAACGTCGTCGAGTGTCACGTCCTCGATCACGCTGTCCGGCGACCCCCAGAGGATCATCCCGTGCTCGCCCTCCATTCGGAGGCGCGCGAACGTCACGTTGCGGATCCGCCCCGGCTTCGTGACACCCGGCGCCCAGAGGACGGCGGACACGTGGACGGGTTCGGCCTTGCCCCACCAGTGCCCGGTGAGAAGACGGGTGCGGACCACGACGTCCGAGAAGATCACGTTCTCGACCCCTCCCGACCCGCGGACGAACACCCCGAGCCCGCGGTTCGCGTCGTGGATGACCAGGTTTGAGAAGACGCAGTCGCGGATGTCGCGCGTGTGGTCGTAACCGACCCGGATCGCGACCGAGCGGGTCGTCATGGTGCAGTTTGTGACCACCACGCGCTGCGAGCCGAAGAGGGCGATGCAGTCGTCGCCGGTGTCGATGTCGCAGCCGAGGATGCGCACGTCGTTGCACTCGACGAGGTCGATGCCGTCGTCGTTCGGCACCCGCCTGCCGCTCGCGTCGCTGTTGATGCGGACGGCCTCGATCGTGACGTCCTCGCACTTCCTGTAGTGGGTGGTCCAGGTGGGGGAGTTCTGGATCGTGACCCCGTGGACGAGGACGTCCTTGCAGTCGAAGAAGCGCACCAGGTTGCCCGGTCGCTCCCCGTGCGCGATCGGCCCGTCGTCGAAGAGGACGCCCTTCGGCATGAAGCCCGCGCCCTGGCGGGTGAGGCTGCGGTCGAAGTCCCCGCTGTCGTGCTGCCGCGTCGGGTCGTGGAACGCCATCGCATTGCCGTCGATCGTCCCGCGCCCGACGATCGCGACACGCTCGGCGCCCTGCGCCGTCACGACGCCGGCCCGCTCCGACTCGCCGCTCGCGTCCGTGCCCTCGACCGTGTAATCCTCGAGCCTCGGGCTACCGAGGATGGTGGAGCCCGCTTCGAGGTGGAGGGTGACGAAGGACCGCAGCTTGATCGGCCTCGTGAGGTATGTCCCGGGCGGGACGCGGACGGTGCCGCCGCCCCCGCGGTGGCAGGCGTCGATGGCGCCCTGCAGCGCGTCCGTGTCGAGGGCCTTCCCGTCGCCCTGCGCCCCGAAGTCGCGGACGTCGAACGGCCCGCGCGCCGCAGGAGCCGCGGGCGGGGCCTCCGCGGCGGTCGCGAGGGCCGCCGGCACGAGGGCGCCGCCGGCGAGAGCGCCGGCACGCAGGACCTGACGGCGGCTGGGCGTGTCACTCATGGTCACTTCCTCACCAGGTCCTTGTAGCCGATCAGCTCGATGCCCCGGCGGCGGACGACGTCCTTCGCCGCCGGGCTCGTCCAGGCGTCGGTGACGCCCTGGCGGTCGACCGCGACCGTCTCGTATCCCACGTGGCCGACGGCGCGCATCTCCGGCGTGTCGAGCGCCGGGTGGTCCACGAAGATCCAGGTGCCGGGCCCGAGCCCCTCGAGCACGCGGACGAAGCTCTCGACTTTCTGGGCCGGTGTTTCCGGCTTCCCGTTCCAGCCCACCCACTTCGTCCCGAGGGCCTCGAGGTCGATGTCGAGCCGGTACTCGGCGGCCAGCCGCTCGACGAGCGTGACGACCTCCGGCCCCAGGGCCTGGAAGCCCATGTGATCGCTGAGGTGGCTGAGGTGCGGCACCTCGCGCTTCGTGAGCTCGATCTGGGCCCGCAGCTCGCGCTCGATCTCCTCGAGCTTCCACGGCTGCTCCTCGAGCGCGCCCTCCTTCCCGTAGTGGGGGTGCGGCCAGATCATCGGGTGGAAGTAGCCGTCGCGGCCGACGAGGCTGGGCGCAGTCGTGAGCGGCCTCCACTTCACGTTGTCCCACTCGCTCGTCAGCGTGAGGTGCAGGCCGACGTCCAGGCCGGGGTTCTCGCGCAGGAGGCGCGCCGCCTCGGGGAACCACGGGCCCACCGCCATCAGCTCGACGTCCCGCATCACGCCATCCTTGAAGCAGCGGATGACGGCCTCGTTCGAGGCCTGGGACGAGCCCATGTCGTCCCCGCGGACGACCAGGCGTATCGCAGGCTCGACGGCGAGGACGGGGGTGGCCAGGCCGGCGAGGGCCGCCAGGGTCACCGGAAGGAGGAGCAACCGTCGGGAGAGTCCAAGCATGGGCGGGATCATGCCGCAGCTGGCCCGGCCGGGGGGAGAGCCGTTCGGCTCACGTCCAGCGTTTTGAACCGCAACCTTTGGGGGGGATCGGCCGTCTCAGACGGGAGGGAGTGCCGCGATGCCCAGGGCCCTCGCCGGAGCCACGCTCGCCGCCGCACTGACTACCTGACCACGCGCCGCGGCCTCTTCTTCAAGGCCTCGTACGCCAAGCGGTTCTGAGCCGGGTCAGCGGGCGGCCGTGCCGCGCGCCATCGGGACGCCGATCCGGCGCAGGAGCCCGTCGTAGCGCGGGTCGCTCCGGACCCCGTCGAACGCGGGGGCCCCGCGAGCCGCCGCCCCTATACTGGAGCCTCCATGGGCTCGCGGCCGACCATCCTCGCGCTGCGCGAGGCCCTGCGGGAGGTGCCGGGCGTCGGGCCGCGGAGCGAGGAGGAGGCGCGAGCGTGGTGGGACCGTTGGCGCGCCCGGCGCCCCTCTCCCGGAGGGAACCCGTGACGCCTCTTCTCCTGCTGCTCGCTCTCGCCCAGCCCGCCGCGTCGGCTCCGGCCCCCGGCCCCGGGCTCCTCTTCGGCTTCGCGAAGAAGACGATCACGCCGGCGATCGGGGCGACGCCCGTCTACCTGGCCGGCTTCGACACGGGCCGCAAGGCCACCGGCGTCCACGACGAGCTCTGGGCCCGCGCGCTGGCGGTGAGCGACGGCAAACAGAAGATCGTGATCGTCGCCGTGGACCTGATCGGCGTCTTCCACGCCGACGTCCTGAAGGCCCGCGAGCTCCTGCAGCGGAAGGTGCCCGGGGCGGTGCTCGTCGTCGCGAGCACGCACGGCCACGAGGGCCCGGACACCCTGGGCCTCTGGGGCCCGGGACGCTTCACCTCCGGCGTCGATCCCCGCTACCTCGACCGCGTGCGGCGGACGATCGCGGAGACGGCAGCCGAGGCGCTCGGCCGGATGAAGCCCGGGCGTCTCGTCCTCGGGAAGACGCGCCCGCCCGGCCTTATCGAGGACGGCCGGCTGCCCAAGGTGATCGACGACACGCTCGTCGCGATGCAGGTGGTGGGGCAGGACGGGGCGACGCTCGGCACGGTCATCAACTGGAGCAGCCACCCCGAGGCGCTCGGGGGGAAGAACACGCTCGTCACGTCGGACTTCCCTCACTACCTCCGGGCCCGGATGGAGGAGCGGCTCGGCGGGACGTGCGTCTTCCTGGTGGGCTCCATCGGTGGGCTCATGACACCGTTGGGGTTGAGTCTGACCGGTGCCGACGGCAAGCCCGTCCCCGCCGACAGCCTCGCCCTCGCGCAGGCGGTGGGGAAGCGTGCGGCCGACGCCGCCCTCGAGCACCGGAGCGCCACCGTCTTCGTCCCGCTCCAGAACCGGATCTTCCGGCTCGCGATCTTTCTCGGTGTCCTCGACCGGCAGGTGTTCAGCGGCGGCCAGCCCGCCACCACTCTCTTCGGCGACGACTTCCGGACCGAGATCGGCTACCTCCGCCTCGGCGACGCGGAAGCGCTCCTCGTCCCCGCGGAGATCTACCCGGAGCTGGTGCTCGGGAAGATCCAGGACCCGCAGGACCCCGGCGCGGACTTCCCGGGCGCGCCGCGCGAGCGGGCGCTCTTCACGCTCCTGACGTCGGAGTACAGGCTCGTCCTCGGCCTCGCCAACGACGAGATCGGCTACTTGATCCCGCGCTCGCAGTGGGACGCGAAGGCGCCCTTCGCCTACGGGCGGAACGAAGACCAGTATGGCGAGATCAACTCGGTCGGCCCGTCCGCGGCGGCGAAGCTGGCCGAGGCGTTTGCGAGGCTGCTCTCTCGCTGACGCGGGGGAGTGCGGTCGACGTGCTCGCCCCGTCCGCTCACTTCGGCGGTCGCTGCTCGAAGACGTAGAGCAGGGGCACGCCCTGGCGGCGCACGACGTGCACCACGCGTCCCGGCGTCTTCTGGTGGTCGCCGAACGTCGTCGTCGCGAAGAACACGTGCGGCTCCACGTTGGTCGTCTCGACGGCGCCGCGGCCGAGGTAGTACCAGAACGGCACGTGGGAGCAGTTGCCGTCCACGCGGACCGGCTCCCGCAGGCCCGGGTGGAGATACTCGCGGGCCATCCACTCGATGCCTTCCTTGTAGGAGGCGCACAGGCAGTCCGTCTCGTACCGCTGGGAGGCCCGGGGGAGGCCGCCGGCGAAGAGCCGGTTGAAGTAGACGTACTGGTAGGGGTGCAGCTCCACCATGTCCACGAGGGTGAAGGCCAGCGACACGGCCAGCCCGGCGGTGGCCACGAAGCGGGCCGGCCGCGACCACCGACGCTCGAACCACGCGGCCGCCGACAACCCGGCGAGGACGGCCAGGAAGGGGACGACGAACAGGAGGTGGCGGACGCCGTTGTACACCGGCGTGCGGTTCACAACGACCCAGCCCACCGGGGCCGCCGCGAGGGTTACCACCCAGAGGAACTGGAACGTCCGCCTCGCGAAGTCCGGCTGCGGCCGCCGTTCCCGGAGCCACGACACGACCGCGAACGCCCCCAGCAGGTAGGCGATGGCATAGAACCCGGGCAAGGTCAGGGCGAAGAGCTTCGGCATGTAGTCCCGGGGCAGCTCGCCCGACAGCAGGAGCCGGCCATCGAAGAAGACCGACGCGTCCACCCAGAAGCGCGAGAACTTCCGGAGCGCCCGGAAGGGGTTTCGGAGCGGATCGACCTGGGCCCACGGCCAGAAGGCGATCATCACGGCCCAGCCGACGACGACGGCTCCGGCGATCGCCGACAGCACACCCGCGAGCTCACGCCCTGGCGAGCCGTGGGCATCGTCTTCGCGGTAGGCCAGCCACCAGCACCCGAGCCACAACACGGCAACGTAACCGTACAGGACGATGCCGGCCACCCGGACTCCCGAGGCCAGACCGATGGCGAGCCCGGTCAGCAGCACCTCGCGCCAGCCGAGGCGCCGCACCCGATCGCCGGCCCGCAGCGCCACCCAGGCGGCGAGAGCGAATAGGCTGGCGAAGGGGAGGTCCTTCGGGTTGGCGAAGAAGTGGCCGTAGAAGCCGGGCGTCAGCGCCAGGAAGAGGGCGGAGAGAAGGCCCGCCCTCGGGCCCCCCACGCGGCACCCTATCCCCCACGCGGCCACGACACCGAGCAGGCCGAAGAGCGCGTTGGCGAGGTGTCGCGCGTCGTAGGTGCCGAGCGGCAGCAGAGCGACCGCCGCCTGGGCGCACAGCTCGGCGAAGCCCCCGTAGAGGTAGAGATCGTTCGCGTGGGTGGCCTCGTCCGCGGCTCCCAGCGTCGCGTACCAGCGGACGATCCTCCGCCCGTAACGGTGCTGCACGCCCTCGTCGGTCGTGATCCCGTAGTCCCGGAACGTGGCCAGCATCACCCCGAGCAGGGTCACGAGGAGGAGGGCGGTCAGGAGATGGAACACGCGAGCCTCGCGGGGAACGCCGGCGAGGGCGTCGGGCACGCGGCCGGGAACGTCGAGGGTCGGCGCGTCCACGGGACGGCGGCACTATAGACCGAACGGCGACTCGGCGGGCGGGAAGAGGGCCTCGCGGGGTGACGGTCGCCGGGGGGGACGGGGTTATAGTGAAAAGATCCGACGTTCTCGGAGGAAAGGAGCTGTCCTCTGGGTTCCCTCAGGTCGCGCGCGTGGTTCGGTCCGGGGGTGCTCGCCCTCGCGGCCTCCGCCGCACTGTCTGGCTGCGGCAGCGGGCGCGCCGACACGGGCACGCCTTCGCCCCGCGCCGACCTCCGCGTCACCGCGAAGCGCGTCGAGGACGTGTTCCTCCTCACCGGCGAGCTACGCTCCGTCCGCTCTGTCTCCCTCGTCACCCCGCGCGGCGAGGGCGAGCTGCAGATCCGCTGGATGATCGAGGACGGCTCCGAGGTGAAGGAGGGCGAGCGCCTCGTCGAGTTCGACGCCGCCCGGCTCATCCAGACGATCGAGGAGCGGCGGCTCAAGCTGCGGCAGGCGGAGATCGACCGGGAGAGCCGCGAGCGCTCCGCCGCCGCGGAGGCGGAGAGGAAGCGCGTCGGGGTCGAGAAGGCGGAGGTGGAGGCCGAGAAGGCGCGGATCGACGCGGTGGTGCCGCGCGAGCTGCGGCCGGCGGTCGAGTGGAGCAAGTTCCAGGCCACCTGGCAGGAGAAGAAGGCCGCGCTCGAGAAGGCCCGCCTCGAGCGCGAGGCCTACGTCGTCTCCTCCCGGTCCGAGATCGCCACCGCGCGTGCCACCGAGGACAAGGCCCGCCGCGAGGTGGCCGCGGTCGAGAAGTCGCTCTCCAGCATGTCGCTCGCGGCGCCGAAGGCCGGCATCTTCCTCGTCGGCAACTTCTGGCAGTGGGGCCCCGAGGGGCCGCGGAAGCTGCAGCCCGGCGACACGGTCTGGCCGGGCTACCCCGTGGGCACCATCCCCGACCCCACGGAGATGGAGGTGCAGGCCGCCCTCGCGGAATCGGACCACGGGCGGATCGCCCCCGGGATGAAGGCCCGCTGCGTCCTCGACACCTACCCCGACCGCATCTTCGAGGGGCGCCTCGAGGAGGTCGGCTCGGTGGCGCGGGAGAGTGGAGGGCGCGGCTGGTTCGCCTCGGCGACGAAGCCGGGCTTCCCCGTGCGGGTCTCGCTCGTCCGCACCGACCCGCTGATGCGGCCCGGCCTGTCGGTGCGCGTCGAGGTGGTGCGGGGCTCGTGGGACAGGGTGCTCAGCGTGCCCCGCGGCGCCGTGCACTTCGAGAAGGAGGGGCCGGTGGTGCGACGCACGGGCGGCGACACGGCGAAGGTGCGGCTCACCGCCTGCACTCCGGTGGAGTGCGTCGTGGAGTCGGGTCTCGCGGAGGGCGACCGTGTCTCTCTCTTCTGACGTGCGCGCGCGCCTCAGCCGTGTCCGCCGGCGGTGGTGGCTGGTGGCCGCGGTGGTGGCCGCGGCCCTCCTTTTCCTGGCCCTCCGGCCCTCGCGCCCCGACGTGGGCGCGCCGGTGGAGGTGAAGAAGGCCGACCTCGTCCTGACCGTCGATGTCGAAGGCGAGCTCGCCGCGGTGCGCTCCACCGAGATCGGGGTGCCGGCGGTGGCCGAGGTGGACTTCAAGATCGCGTTCCTCGCCCCCGAGGGCCAGGCGGTGAAGAAGGGCGACAGCGTCCTGCGCCTCGACACCGAGGTGCTCGAGCGCCAGCTCGCCGAGAAGCGGGCCGAGCTCGCGGAGGCGCAGAAGAAGGTCGAGCAGAAGGAGATCGAC
>JBGPQQ010000126.1:0-8056 GCA_041489115.1 Vicinamibacteria bacterium
CGCGGCCGCAGCAGCTGTACCTGCAGGAACTCGACGGGGGGGCGCCACGGCGGCTCGGGACGGAGCCGATCGGGTTCGGCCCGGTTCTGGTCTCGCCCGACGGAGCGTGGGCGGCCGCGATGGGCCTCGATCGCCGCCCGCGCCTGCTCTCGGTGCCCGACGGAGCGCCCCGCCTCGTGCCCGGCGTGCTGACGGGGGAACTGCCTGCCGGCTGGTCCGGCGATTCGCGCGCGCTGTTCCTCTACCGGTACGGCGACATGCCGGTGCGCCTCCGACGCATCGACATCGTCAGCGGGGAGTCAACGAAGGTGGGCGACGTCCTCCCCTCGGACCCGGGGGGCGTCGACTGGATCGGTCCCTTCACGATCACGCCCGACGGCTCGCGGTTCGCCTACAGCTACATTCGGACGCTCTCGCAGCTGTTCCTGGTCCGCGGCCTCGAGAAGCGCTAGAGCGACGCCCGGCGCATCGCCGACGTGCGCCTCAGGCCTGCCCCAACGCCTCGAGCACGTTCGCTCGAGACCTCCCCGCGTGAGACCGGCAACGGGGTAACCTGTCGCCATGCGGCGCGAGGCACTGCGGCTCCGGCTCGAGGAGCTGTACCGGCAGTACGACCACCGGTTCGTGACCCCGGACCCGCTGGAGTTCGTCCGGGCCCAGGCGACCGGCGCGGACCGCGAGGTGGTGGGTCTCCTGGCGTCGGGCCTCGCCTTCGGCACCGTTGCGCAGATCAAGCGCAGCGTCGCGACGGTGCTCCAGGCGCTCAGCCCGCGCCCGGCCGAGGCGGTGGCGGCGCTCGACCCGCGCGAGATGGCCGCGAGGCTCCGCGCCTTCCGCCACCGCTGGGTCGACGGCCGCGACGTGACCTGCCTCCTCTTCCTCGCGCGGCGGATGCGCGAGTCACACGGCTCGATCGAGGCATTCTTCGCCGAGGGCCTGTCGCCGGGCGACGCCGACGTGGGACGCGCCCTCGCCTCCTTCTCGCAGCGGGCTCTGGCCCTGGACCACGGCGGGCTCTACCGTGGTCGTCGCCTCCCGACGAACGCCGGCGTGCGCTACTTCTTCCCCTCCCCGGAGGCGGGTAGCGCCTGCAAGCGGCTCAACCTCTACCTGCGCTGGATGGCCCGCCGCGACGGCGTCGATCTCGGCGTCTGGCGCCGGCCCGATCCCTCGCAGCTGGTCCTGCCCCTCGACGCGCACACCTTCGCGATCGCGCGGCGGATCCGGCTGACGCGCTACCGGTCGCCGGGCTGGGCCATGGCGCTCGACGTGACGCGCCGGCTCCGGCAGCTCGACCCCGCGGACCCCGTGAAGTACGACTTCGCCTTCCACCGCCTGGGCCTGCTCAGGAGGAAGGACGAGATCCGCTCCCTGATGTCTCTGCGGGGCTGACTACGAGCCGACAGATGCCCCGGGCGCCCTGTGGCAGCAGGTACGGGCAAAGGCGCCCGCTGATTCAGGCGTCTCGGGCGCTCCGAAGCGAGCGCATGGTTCACCCGCGGGAGTAAGCGAGCGAGGAGACGACCCGAGACGCCCACCACCGCGGGCGCCCGGCGGCCCTGCTACGCGGCGGGGCCCCAGACGCGGATGCGCCCGTCGGCGAGGGCGACCGCGAGGTGGTTCGACTCGCCGAAGAGGGCGAGGCCGACGAAGCTCTCGTCGGCCGGCCCCCACAGGGTCGCGGCGGGGGAGCGCGTCTCGAGGTCCCAGAGCTGGACGGCGTTCTCCTGGCAGACGGTGGCGAGGAAGCCCCCGTCGGCGAGGAAGCAGAGCGACGTGGCCGGTCGCCGCAGTCCCGTGAGCACGGCCGACTGCTCGCGGGTGGCGAGGTCGAAGAGGCGGACCGTCCGATCCTGGCTGGCCACCGCCACGAACCGCCCGTCCGGGGACAGCGTGAGCAGGCTCACCAGCCCCTCGGGCCCGCGCAGCGTCGCGAGGAGGCGCGAGCGGTGCGGGTCGAGGAGGCGCAGGACGCGGGAGGAGTGGCCGGTGAGGATCCACTCGCCGCCGCCCGTCCAGGCGAGGGCGGTGACGCCGGCGGGCTGGCGCACCAGCTCGCGGCGCGCCTCGCCGGCGAGGGCGGCGCCGACGTCCCACAGCCGCAGGTTCGCGTCGAGGGAGCCGGTGGCGAGGGTCGCGCCGTCGGGAGAGAAGGCCAGCGTCCCGACCGACTCGTCGTGGCGCAGGCGGACCGGCACTTCCTCGGCCTTCGCCATGTCCCAGAGGTGCACGACCCCGTCCACGTGGGCCGAGGCGAGGAGCGATCCGTCGGGCGAGAAGCCGAGGCAGAGCGCCGCCGCGTCGTGGCCGGTGCGCCGGTGCAGGTCGGTCCGCAGCACCTGGGCCCGGTTGCGCGAGCGCAGGTCCCAGAGGCGGATGGCGCCGTCGGCGCCGGCCACCGCCAGCAGGTCGGTCACCGGCGACAGCACCGCCTCCTTGGTGGCCGGGGGCTCGCCGAAGGTGCCGACCTCGCGGAAAGCGCCCGCCCCCCGCGCGCGGAGCGCGGCGGTGTCGAGCGGGCCCGGCGGCACGGCCAAAGTGGGGACGGTCTCCGCGGTCGGCGTGCGGACCGGGGCCGCGAGCGCCGTGCGCGTGGCCTCCGATCCGGCCGTCCCGGGCGGCGGCTGGCGCACGGTGGTCGCCGCGCGCAGGCGCTCCTCGATGACCCGAATGAGGGAGACGATGCCGGTGCGCGTGTTGTCCAGCGACTGCGCGCGCTTCGCCGCCTCGAGCGCGCCCGAGAGATCGTCCTCGGTGAGGAGCCGCCGCGCCTCCGCGAAGTTCGCCTCGTAGGCGCGCTTGCGCACGACGGGGTCGAGCGGCGTCTCGGGTGGGGGCGTCGCCCCGATCGCGGCGAGGAGGGCCTTCGCCATCTCGCCGAGGTCCGGGAAGCGCCCCGAGGGCTCCTTGTCGAGGGCCCGCGTCGCCACCGTGGCGAGGGCCTCCGGCAGGCGCAGGGCCGTCGCGTCGAGCGCGGGGAGGGGCTCGCTCACGATCTTGTGGATCAGGCTGGTGATGGTGGGCGCTTCGAACGGCCGCCGCCCCGTGAGCATCTCGTAGAGGATGACCCCCACCGCCCACATGTCGGCGTGGTGGTCCACCTTGGCTCCCTGCACGAGCTCCGGGGAGAGGTAGCTCGGCGTGCCGAGCACCAGGCCCTGCTGGGTCAGGTTCGGGTCGGTCATCTCCGAGCCGCGGAAGCGGGCGATGCCGAAGTCGAGGATCTTGACCGTCCCGTCGCGGGTCAGCCGGATGTTGGCCGGCTTCACGTCGCGGTGGATGACGCCCATCCTGTGCGCGAAGTCGAGCCCCCGGCAGACGTCGACGACCATGCGGACCTTCTGCTCGACCGTGAAACGGTCGTTCGGCGCCATCGCCTCGCCGAGGTCGAGGCCCTCGACGAGCTCCATCGCGATGTAGTGCGTGCCCTCCACCTCGCCGAGCTCGAAGATCGTCACGATGTTCGGGTGCTGCAGCCGCGCGGCGGCCCGCGCCTCGCGCTGGAAGCGGGCGAGGGTGTCCTTTCCCGTCAGGAGCGCGGGCGAGACGGTCTTGAGCGCGACGGGGCGGTCCAAGATCGGGTCGTGAGCCCGGTAGACCTTGCCCATGGCGCCCTGGCCAAGGTCAGCCAGGATCTCGAACTTGCCGAACTTCAAGGAGTTCCTATGATACGGCGGCCAGCAACTCCGCGCCGAAGGCCTCGCTCCGCCAACGCCGGAGCCCCTCGACCGAGGAGAGGCCCGCCGCGTCGCGGGGGCAGGCCTCGGCCAGGCGGTCGATGAGGCGCTGGGGCAGGACGACCGAGACGTCCACCTGCAGCTCCGCGGCCTTGCGCGAGCGCCAGGCCCTGAGCCGCTCGACCCGACGCAGCACGGCGTCGGGCACCACGGGCCGCGGCGAGCGGACGGGGCGGGGCAGCTCGCTCTCCGGCAGGTCCTCCGCCCGGCGGACCGCGCTCAGCAGCTCGCCCGCCTGCCGCTCGAGGCGGGGGAGGATCCCCGGCACCTGCCGGAGGAGGGCGGCGTCTTTCGGCCGCAGCTCCGCGAGGCGCAGCAGCGACTCGTTGCCGAGGATCTTGAAGGCCGGCGTGTCCTTCTCCTCCGCCCGGCGCTCGCGCCAGGCGTGAAGCTCGCGGAAGGCCGCGAGGGCCCGCGGCGGCAGGCGCCGGGCTCCCTTCACGTCGAGGTAGGCGTCCCCATCACGCCGGCGGACGGCGGGCTCGAGCCGCGCCACCGCCTCGCACTCCTCGCGGAGCCAGTCGAGCCGCCCCGCCGCGGCGAGCTTCGCCGAGAGCCGCTCGCGCAGCTCGACGAGGTGGACGACGTCGGCGAGGGCGTAGGCCTCCTGACGGGGCGTGAGCGGCCGGCGCGACCAGTCGTCCTTCTGGCTGTCCTTGCTGAGCGCGACCCCGAGCTCGTCGCGCGCCACCGCGGCGAGGCCGATCTCGCTCCTCCCGAGGAGGCGCGCCGCGATCATGGTGTCGAAGAGGGAGGCGAAGGAGAAGCCGAAGTCCCGCTTGAGCGTCGTCACGTCGTAGTCGGCCCCGTGGAGCACCTTGACGAGCGCGGGGTCGGCCAGGGCCGGCGCGAGGGGCGAGAGGTCGCGTACGGCGAGCGAGTCCACGAGAAAGGACTCGCCCCGGTCGGTGGCGAGCTGGACCAGGCAGACCTTGTCGAAGTGGTGGTACAGGCTGTCCGACTCGGTGTCGAGGCCGATCCCGCGGCAGCCCTCGAGGGAGCGAACGAGCGCGGCCAGCGCCTCCGGCGTGCGGACCCAGGGCGTCGTCACGGCCCGGAGTATACGCTCGACCTCGAGCGCGAGCGGAAATGCACGCAGGAGAGTGACTTGCGACCGCCCCCGCGTACGGCCAAGCTGCTTCTCGGGGGCAGGCCGTAACCTCCCGGGGCGTTCCGGGTCTAATCTAATGGAGTCGGCCGCAGGGGTTGCCCGCCCGGCCGGCCCTTCGCGGAGGAGTGGAACGGTGAACAAGGACGTGGTGGTTCTGACCGACGACAACTGGAAGAAGGAAGTCACGGAGGCGGAAGGGCCGGTGCTCGTGGACTTCTGGGCCGAGTGGTGCCCCCCGTGCCGCATGGTCGCTCCCTCGATCGACGCGCTGGCCACCGCTTACTCCGGCCGGGTCAAGGTCGGCAAGCTGAACGTGGACGAGAGCCCCGCCGCCGCCCAGGCCTTCGGCGTCCGCTCCATCCCGACGCTGCTCGTCTTCAAGAACGGCAAGGTCGCGGAACAGCAGATCGGCGCCGTGCCGCAACCGCGCATCGCCGAGATGCTCGAGAGGCAGCTGGAGCCGGCAGGAGCGGGCACCCGCCAGGCGTGAGCGGGCTCCGCCTCGAGACGGTCGAGGTCGAGCCCCGGGCGGCGGCCGACGCGGCCGTCGTCCTCATGCACGGGCTCGGCGCGGACGGGCACGACTTCGAGTCGCTCGTGCCCGAGCTGCGCCTGCCCGTCTCGCCGTCGATCCGCTGGATCTTCCCCCACGCGCCCGTGCGCCCCGTCACGATCAACGGCGGCGCCCTGATGCGCGCGTGGTACGACATCGCGGGCCTCGACCGAAGCACTCCCGAGGACGAGGCCGGCATCCGCGAGTCCGCGGAGGCCGTCTTCGCCCTCGTCCGCCGGGAGCGCGAGCGGGGGATCGCCGCCGGGCGCATCGTCGTCGCCGGCTTCTCGCAGGGCGGGGCGATGGCGCTCTTCGCGGCTCTCCGCTGGCCGGAGCGGCTGGCTGGAATCGTGGCCCTTTCGACGTACCTGCCGCTCGCGCCGGGGCTCGAGAAGGAGACGCACCCGGCGAACGCCGCCGTGTCCGTCTTCATGGCCCACGGGACGTTCGACCCCATCGTGCCCCTCGCTCTCGGCGAAGGCTCGCGGGACCTGCTGCGCTCGCACGGCCACGGTGTCGAGTGGCACGTTTACCCGATGCCGCACAGCGTGTGCGGGGACGAGGTGAGAGACCTCCGCGACTGGCTCCTGCGCGCGTTGCCCGCCCCGAGCTGAACGGCCGTCTCACCCGCGCGGAGGCGCTCCGCCGCGCTCGTGACGCTTCGCCTCGTCCCAGAGGCGGTCCATCTCCTCGAGGGTCGAGTCGGCGGGCTTGCGGCCGTCGGCGCGGAGGCGCTCCTCGATGTGCCGGAAGCGCCGGCGGAACTTGCGGTTCGCGGCCTTGAGCGCGCTCTCGGGGTCGACGCCGGTGAGGCGCGCCACGTTGACGGCGACGAAGAGCAGGTCGCCGACCTCCTCGGCGACCGCCCGGTGGTCGGCCTTGGCCCGGATGGCCTCGCGCAGCTCCAGCACCTCCTCGTCCAGCTTCAGGAGGGCGCCGTCGGCCTCCTTCCAGTCGAAGCCCACGCGGGAGACCTTGGTCGTCATCTGGAAGGCCTCCATCACCGCGGGCAGGCCCTTGTGGACGCTGTCGAGCATCGACGCGTCGTCCTTGCCCTTCGCCTCGCGCTCCTGCGCCTTGATGGCTTCCCAGCTGCGCAGCACCTCGCCCGAGGTCGAGGCCGAGTCGTCGCCGAACACGTGCGGGTGGCGGCGGACCATCTTGTCCGAGACCCGCTCGAGGATCTGCCTCAGCCGAAAGGCCCCGCGCTCCTCGGCGATGTTTGCGTGGAAGACGACCTGCAGCAGGAGGTCGCCGAGCTCGCCCAGGAGCTCCTCGTCGTCTTTTTCGTCGATGGCGTGGCCGACCTCGTAGGCCTCCTCGATCGTCATCGGCTTGACGCTCTCGTGGGTCTGCTCGCGGTCCCAAGGGCAGCCCCCCGGAGCGCGGAGGCGCGCGATCAGCTCGACGAAGCGGGCGAAGAGCTCCCCGGCCTCGGCCGAGGCGGGGGAGGGCTGGATCTCAGGCATGCCGCATTCTCCCCTCGAACGGTTCGGCGGCATACTGCTCCCCAATGAAGCTGCGCCTCTTCCAGGTCGACGCCTTCACCGGTCGGGTCTTCGCCGGTAACCCCGCCGCGGTCGTGCCGCTCGACCGCTGGCTGGCCGACGCGACGATGCAGTCGATCGCGGCGGAGAACAACCTCTCCGAGACCGCCTTCTTCGTCGGCGACAAGGGCTTCTTCGACATCCGCTGGATGACGCCCACCGACGAGGTGGACCTCTGCGGCCACGCGACCCTGGCGGCCGCCTGGGTGGTCTTCAACGAGATCGAGAAGGGCCGGACGGAGGTCCACTTCCGCTCGAAGAGCGGGCCCCTCGAGGCCACCGCCGCTGGCGACACGCTCGCTCTCGACTTCCCGTCGAGGCCGCCGGAGCCCGCGGACGGCTCGATGGCGGCCCTGGCCGACGCGCTCGGCGCGCGGCCCCGCGGTGTGCTCGCCTCGCGGGACTACCTCGCCGTGTTCGAGACCGAGGACGACGTGCGGTCCCTGAAACCGGACATGGCGAAGGTGGCCGCCCTCGACCGAATGGGGGTGATCGCCACCGCGCCCGGCCGCGACTGCGATTTCGTCTCGCGCTTCTTCGCCCCGGCGGTGGGCGTCCCGGAAGACCCCGTGACCGGCTCGGCCCACTGCACGCTCGCGCCCTACTGGTCGAAGCGCCTCGGGAAGAAGAGCCTCTTCGCCCGCCAGGTCTCGGCCCGGGGCGGCGAGCTGTGGTGCGAGGACCGGGGCGAGCGGGTGGCGATCGCCGGCCGCTGCGCCAAGTACCTGGAGGGCACGATCGAGCTCGCCGGCCCCTGAGCGAGGCGGCGCGTCAGCACGCCAGCCGCTCAGCTGCCCTTCAGCGGGATGCGGCGGGACTGGCCGGTGCCGACGTCCTCGAGGTCGACCGACTCGAGGCCGATGCGGGCGATCCGGTAGCGGTTCGCCACCACCTGCCCCGCCTGGCCGGTCAGGACCTCGCGCCGGTCGGTGAGCAGCACGGCGACCTTCACCCCCGCCTTGTTCTCCACCGAGCCGAGGTACTTCAGGTTGAGCGGGGGAAGGCTCGGCGTCACCGGGCCTCCCGCGACGGCGTCCCCGGGTGACCCGGCCGCTGCCCCTCCCGTCCCGGTGGCGCCGGCGGGCGGCGTCGCGACGGGGGTGGGCGC
>JBGPQQ010000127.1:0-8053 GCA_041489115.1 Vicinamibacteria bacterium
CCGCGGTCGATCTCGGCCTGCGCGCTCGGCAGACCGGCCACGTCCGCCGCGCGCGCGATCACCTCGGCCGCTTCCGGCTTCAGCCCGGCGAGGCCGGCGATCGCCCGCTGGACGGTGTCGAGCGCCTCGCGCCCCCGGCCGAGATCGTTGAGCGAGCGTGCGAGGGCGAGGCCGCGGTCCGGGGTCGGGTCGAGGAGGAACGCGCGCCGCTGGTAGCGGCTCGCGGCGAGGGCGTCTCCCCGCCGCGCGAGAGCCGTCCCCACCGCCTCGTAGAGCGCCGCCCGGTGGCGGCGGTAGCCGTTCCGCGCCGCCTGGAACTCGTCCTCCACCACCTCGCCCTTGCGCCCGGCGGTGACGAACTCGGTGGGCACGAACTCCGCGGTGATCGCGAGCGCGCGCCGGGCCTTCTGGAGCGCCGCCGCCGGGTCCTGCGGAGCGAGCCGCACCGCCTCGGCGGCGAGCCGCTCGGCCTCCGCCGTCCCCCCGCGACCGCGGGGAGCGAGAGGCTGGGGCGCGAGCGCGACGGCCAGGGCGAGAGCGAGCGCGGCGCTCAAGGCGGACCTCCTTCAGCGGACGGGCGACGGGGACGCGGCGGGCTCCGCCGGCGATGGCGAAGGCGATGGCAGGGCCACGAGGGTCATGTCCGGCGGCAGGGGCCGCGAGACGTCCACGTGGCCGCCGAGCGACGCCACCGACTGGTCGTCGACGACGATCCGCACCCGGCTCACCGCCGGGAAGTTCGTGACGATGGTGTTCACGATCGAGTACACGGTGAGCAGCTCCGCCCTCGACCCGCCGGGCAGACCCGACGCCGCCTCCGACGAGAGGTCGACGAAGGCCACGCCCCGCGCCTGCACGAACACCTCGAGGACGCGCGTCCCCGCGGGCAGCGTCGCGACGAGGCCGGTCGTGGAGCCCTTGGCCAGCTCCTCGACGACCGTGCGCAGCTGCCGCGCGAGGTCGGAGGAGAAGGCCACGTCGCGCTCCTCCGGAAGCAGGCCTGCGCGGTCCGGGGCCTCGAAGTAGAGCCGGACGTTGATCCGCCGGCCCGCTCCCGGCGTGGCGCCCTCCGCCGCGGGGGACGCCGTCTCCTCCGCCGCGGGCTCCTCCGTCTCCACCGAGGCCGCCGGCGTGCGCAGGAGCGCCGCCCAGCGCGGCGCGGTGAGCGCGACCGCGGCGAGGAGGCCGGCGAGCCCGACCGCCGTGAGGACGTTCGCGAGGCGCGGTGTCACGGCCCGCCCGGGGGAGCCGCCACCCCGCCGAGGCGGGCCGGGCGCTCCCGTCGGAACCGCTCGATCCCTCGGGCGAGCGACGCGGCGATCTTCGCCTGATAGGCATCCGAGGCCAGCAGCTTCTCCTCGTCGGGGTTGCTGATGAAGGCCACCTCGACCAGCACGGCCGGCATCGCGGCGCCCACCAGGACGCGGAAGGGCGCCTGCTTCACCCCGCGCCCCTCGCTGCCCGTGACCACGGCGAGCTCCTCCTGGATGCGCGAGGCGAGGGCGGAGGACTCCTCGAGGTGCTCCGCCTGGGCCATGTCCCACAGGATGAGCGCGAGGTCGGAGCCCCGCGGGGCCTCGCCGAGCGGCTCCGCCGCGCCCTCCGACTGGGCGACCCACCGCGACTCGTCGTCGCTCGCCTGGTAGGAGAGGAAGTACACCTCGCTCCCCTTCGCCCCCCGGGCGCGGCTGGCGTTCGCGTGGATCGAGACGAAGAGGTCGGCCTTGTAGTTGTTCGCGATCGCGGTGCGCTCGTCGAGGCCCACCTCCGCGTCCCGGTCGCGGGTCAGGAAGACCTGCAGGCCGCGCGCGTTGACGAGCTCGGCCCGGAGCTTGCGCGCGATCGACAGCGACACGTCCTTCTCGAGCGTCCCCGCGCTCCCCTGCGCCCCCACGTTCTGCCCGCCGTGGCCGGGGTCGATCACCACCGTCCGGACGGCCGCCTCGTCCGCCGGCCGCGCGGGGCGCGCCGCGGGCGCGAGAGGAGCCGCCTTCTCGCCGGGAGCGAGGGGCGGCCCGCTGAGCTCGAGCACCAGCCGCGCCGGCGACTCCTGCTCCGTCGCCTTCAGCTTCTGGAAGCGCGGGCCGAGCTGGACCGCGAAGACGTTCTCCGGACCGCCGAGGAACTGCACGGACTCGACGATGCCGCCGGCGAGCCGCCCGGGCGGGAGGGACACGTCGATGAGGTCGCGCAGGACGGCGACCGTCACCCGGCCCGGCTCCTGCTGCACGCGAAACGGCACCGTCTCGCTCGCCTCGAACACCACGCGGGCGAGCTCTCCCGACACGAAGGTGCTCACCTGGACCCTCGGGATCGAGATGGGGCCGATGACGAGGACGCGTTGGGCGACGCGCCACTCGACCGGCCTCTCGAGGAACGGGGAAAGGAGCCGCGGCAGGCCTTCCACGGGGACGAGCCAGCGTCCCCCCTCGAGCGACACCGGGGACGGGAGGAGCTTGAGGTCCCCGTCCACCGAGACGAGGCTCTTCCGGTGGTGCAGCACCATCTCGTGGCTGCCCCGCCGGACGCTGACCGCGCCGCCCTTCGCGTCGCTGGTGAGCGTCGCGCCGAGCCCGGCGAGCACGTCGCCGATCGGCACGAGCTCGCCGTCGGCCCGGACCACCGTGGCGACCTCGCGCCGCTGGGTCGCGGTCAGTACCGTGATCGGCGCGCCGGCCGCCGCGGCGAGCGCGGGAGCGAGGGCCAGGAGGCCCACCAGGGCCCTCCTCGAGAGGAGCGGGGTCACTCGGCGGTCGAGGCGCTTCAACAGGGGCAGTCTAAGGGCACAGCGCTCGCCGCCGCAAGACGCCGGCTCAGGCGAACGTGCCGTCGCGCCCCCCGGATGAGCCGAACCACGCGCTCGCATTCCCCCGCCCTCGCTTCCCCCTGCTTTTCCAGCATAGACGAAGAGCGCGCGGCGTAGAATGGCGGCAGGAGTCCCTCAGGGTCGCCGAGGCCTCGCGGCCCGAGGCCGAGAAGCACGAGGTCCCGGTCGGGGCCTGAGAGGAGGAGAAGGTGGCCGTCAGCATCCGCAAGATCACCCTCTGGCGCACCGAGGTCGAGCACCGGCCCGGCGCGCTGGCCGAGATCCTCGAGCCCCTGGCCGCGGCCGGGGCGGACCTTCAGACCGTGATGGGCTACCGCATCCCCGGCCAGAAGACGCGGGCGGTGATCGAGGTGGCCCCGGTGAGCAACCGCAAGGTCGCACGCGCCGCCGAGAGCGGGGGCCTCGCCCCCGGCGGCGCCCCCACCCTGCTGGTGCTGGGCGACAACCGCCCGGGCCTCGCCAACCGCATCGCCCGGGCCCTCGCCGAGAGCGGCGTGAACATCGCGTTCCTGGTGGCGCAGGTGGTCGGCCGCCGCTACTCCGCCGTGTTCGGCTTCGAGAACGAGGCCGACCTCGACAAGGCGGCGGACCGCATCCGCGCCGCCGTCACCTCGCGCGCGCGCTAGACTCCGCGAGCAGCCGAGGAACTCCATGGCCACCGAGAACCCGACACCCGTCCCCGCGCCCTCGGCCAAGCCTGCCGGGAAGCCCGGGCTCACCCGCTTCCTGCGGCGTGTCCGGAACACCCTGATCGCCCTCGCCCTGCTCGTCGTGGGGCTCGGCGCGCTCTACTTCTTCGCGGCGATGCGCTGGAGCTACTCCTCCGGCGAGCGTGCCGGGTACGTCCAGAAGTTCTCGAAGAAGGGCTGGGTCTGCAAGACGTGGGAGGGAGAGATCGCGATGGCGAACCTCCCCGGGGCGATGCCCGAGCTCTTCGCCTTCACCGTCCGCGACGACGCCGTCGCCGCCGAGGTCAACCGTCAACTGGGCGCCCGCGTGGTGCTGAGCTACGAGCAGCACCTCGGGCTGCCGCACTGCTTCGGCGAGACCCAGTACTGGGTGAACGGCGTCCGCCGCGCCGAGCCGTAGGAGAGGTCATGGCCGACACGATCGACTTCGGGTCACTGAGCCTGCAGGACGCCCTCGACCTCGCCATCCTCGTGGAGGAGGAGGCCCAGGAGCGATACCTCGAGTTCGTGGACCAGATGGAGCAGCATCACACCCCGGAGGCGGCCCGCTTCTTCGCGACGATGGCGAGGAGCGAGCAGAAGCACGGGGAGGAGCTGCGCGCGCGGCGGCGCTCCCTCTTCGGCGACGCCCCTGGCCGCATGAAGCGCTCGATGCTCTGGGAGGTCGAGGCCCCCGACTACGACCAGTCCCGGGCCTTCATGTCGGCCCGGCAGGCCATGGAGGTGGCTCTCACCTCGGAGACGAAGGCGCACGAGTTCTTCGTCCGGGCCATCCCCCACCTCGCCGACCCCGAGGTGAAGAGGCTCTTCCAGGAGCTGCGCGACGAGGAGGTGCTCCACCAGTCCCTCGTCCGCGAGGCGATGAGAAGCCTGCCGCCCTCCGACGAGCCGGACGCCGGCGACTACGAGGACGAGCCGGTCGCGCAGTAGGGCGCCCCGGGGCTCAGCTCTCGATCACCCTCCACGAGGAGTCGCCCAGCCACTTCGAGAAGGCGGCGGCCGGCATCGGGCGCGCGATGTGGTAGCCCTGCGCCTGGTCGCAGCCGAAGGTGGCCAGCAGGTCGAGCGTCCACTGGTCCTCGACCCCCTCCGCCACCACGGTCAGCCCGAGGTTGTGCGCGAGGTCGGCGGTGGAGCGCACGATGGCGGTGTCCTCGCCCCCCTCCCCGGCCATGCCGATCACGAAGGACTTGTCGATCTTCAGCTCGTGCACCGGCAGCCGCCTCAGCAGGGCGAGCGACGAGTAGCCGGTGCCGAAGTCGTCGATGGCCACCTTCACGCCCCGGCTGGTGAGGCTCGACAGCACGTCGGCGGCGCGGACCGCGTCGCTCATCACCGCGCTCTCCGTGACCTCGACCTGCAGCCGGTCGGACCGCAGGTCGTGGGTCAGGAGAGCCTTCTCGACGTCGTCCACGATCCGCCCGTCGTGCAGGCTGCGGGCCGAGACGTTGACCGCCACCGGGATGCGGCGCCCCGCCCGCTCCCAGCCCCGCGCCTCCCCCGCCGCGCGGTCGAGCACCCACCGCGTGAGCGGGCGGATGAGCCCGGTCTGCTCCGCGAGCGGGATGAACTCCGCGGGGGGCACGAAGCCGCGCTTCGGGTGGGCTCAGCGAAGGAGCGCCTCCGCTCCCACCACGGTGCGGGTCTTGAGGTCCACCTTCGGCTGGTAGTGGAGCGCCAGCTCGTTGCCGTCGAGCGCGCGGCGCAGCTCGCCCAGCAGGGCCAGCCGAGTGGGGTCGTGCGGCTCGCACTCGGGCGAGTAGAGGACGCTCGCCCCCCCGCCCAGCTTCCGCGCCGCCTCCACCGCCGCGTCCGCGTGGCGCAGGAGCGTCTCCGCCTCCGTGCCGTGCTCCGGGGCCACCGCCATCCCGACGCTGGCCGACACCTCGATCGGCAGCCGCTGCACCATGAACGGCCGCTCGAGCGAGCCCAGGATGCGCTCGCCCACCTGCCGCGCGAAGGCGGCGTCGGCGTCGGGCAGCAGCACCCCGAACTCGTCGCCCCGCAGCCGCGCCACCCGGTCCGCGTCGCCCAGGGCGTCGCCGAGCCGCGAGGCCAGCTCGCGCACGATCAGGTCGCCGTTGTGGTGGCCGAGCGTGTTCGTGACCTCGCGAAAGCGGTCGAGGGCCAGGATCAGGAGCGCGAGCGGCCGCTCCGTGCGGACGGACTCGGCGAGGGCCCGGCCCAGCCGGTTCTGGAGGAGCAACCGGTTGGGCAGCCCGGTGACCTGGTCGAAGAAGCGCATCTTGCGCAGCGACTCCTCGGCCAGCCTCTGCTCGGTGACGTCGAGGACGAAGCCGCGCACGAAGCGCGCCTTCCCGTCGGGGTCCGGCATCACCCGCCCCTCGTCGCGCCACCACACCACGCGCCCCTCGCTGTCGAGGATCCGGTACTCGGAGGCGAAGCGCCCTCCCGCGGCGCAGGCGTCGCGGAACTGGCGCAGCACGTGCTCGCGGTCCTCCGGGTGAAGGCGCCGCACCCACATGTCGGGCTCGGCGAGCCACTCCCCGGGCGTGAAGCCGGTCATAGCGAGCAGCTGCGGGCTCACGTAGGCTCGGCTGCCCGCCTCGTCGGCCCACGCCACGTACGTGAGGGCCGGGATCTCCTCGATGAGCGCGCGGTAGCGGTCGCCCGCCTCCGCGTCCTTCCGTCCCTCGGCTTTCCGCGACGCGGCCCGGGCCTGCTCGCGCTCGACGGCGGCCTTCAGCCGTTCGAGGTCACCGCGGCGCACGCAGTCGCTCGCGCCCGCCCGCACGAAGGCGACGATGTCGTCCTCGTTGTAGGCGTCCGCGAGAACCACCACGGGCGGGAAGTCCCCGCGCTCCGTGGCCAGGTGCAGCACGCGTCCCGGCGGGACGCCGGTCGCGTCGGCCCAGGCCACCACGAGATCGCAGCCCGGAGCGATCCTCTCGAGATCGGCCTCGCCGGGAGCCAGGAAGACGGCGGGCTCGTAGCCGCCTTCCTCGAGGTCCGAGGCGACTCTCAGGGCGGCAGCCTGCGCGTCCCCGACGACCACGACCTTCAGCGGCTTGCCCATTCTCCTGCCCCCGTTCGCCCGTGTCGGGCGTATCCGTGGCCGACGCAGTTACTAACCAGGGATTATACGGCCTCTCAAGTCCTCGGGAGATCCCGGAAGGGATCCCCTACAGCCTTCGTGGCTCGTCCGGCGGCGGCCCGGGCGGCCGGCCGGCCGAGCCGGCCAGCGCGTCGTCGATCACGGCCAGGGCATCGACGTACCGGTTGAGGTCCAGCGAGGCCATCTGGCGTACCCCCATCGCGTCGTAGACGGGGATGAAGCTCTCCCCCAGGCGCAGCTCGAGGCGCGGGTTGAGCACGTACCGCCCGTGCGACAGGCGCAGGAATAGGCGGCGGTTGTAAGCGTAGTCGCGGCCGACCTCGTTTCGGGCGAGCACCCCACTCAGGTACTGACGCCGACGACGGTCCGCGCGCAGCACCGTGGACGGGAGCGCCTCCGCCGCCAGGAGCAGGTCCCGCGAGCGCATGCCGTGACGCCAGCCCGAGGGTGTGCACAGGTGCGTGCGCAGCCGCGCGTACATGAGCTGGAACAGCACGTACTCGATCCGGTGGGCGTCGACCTTGACGAGCTGCTCTTCCAGGCGCAGCGACAGGCTCTCGGGCGCCAGCAGCGACCACAGCCCGGGCAGCGCCCCCCGGCCGTACGCGGGATCGGAGTGCGCTCGCGCGATGGCCAGGTGCAAGGCGTTGCGGCCGGCGTTGTCGACCAGGTCGGGGTCGGCTCCGCGATCGACCAGCGTGCGCGCCAGCTCGAGGTGGCCGGCCTCCGCCGCCAGCATCAGCGGCGTGAAGTTGAAGGGGCTGCGGTAGTCGACACCGTACTGGTCGACCAGCCGCAGCGCGTCCTTGAGGTTCCGCGTGTCGAAGCCGGCCAGGTGTTTCCGGCGGACCGCCGGCAAGAGCGCGTCGAGCGCTCCGCGGTCGGTGAAGCCCAGTTCCTCCAGCCGTTCCGCCACGTCGTACTCGTCGTAGACCGCGGCGTACTCCAGGAGCTGCCGGCGCAGCTTGCTGGAGACGCAGCCCGGGTCGAGCGCCTTGCGCGCGGCCTCGGCGAAACGTTCCCGGTCGAGCACCTGCCAGGGCGGCCCCTGCTCGTGCAGGACGTTGCGCCGGATCGCCTCCGCCTGCTCCTGCTTGCCCTGCAGCTCCAGCCGCCGCGCCTCGCGCTGCCACTCCTCCGCGCTCGACGTCTCGCCGGTCACCTCCCGCCGCCCCTGTGCCTCCTCCAGCCCGAGCAGCGCGAGCAGCGGGTGGCGGGTGTCGGACTCCACGAGATAGAGCCGGCGCACGGCCCGGGTCATCGCGACGTACAGGCCGTTCACGAAGAACTTGTAGCGCTCGAGGGACTTGTCGCGCTTGTCGCCAGCCCGCCCGTAAGCCGCGTCAGCCTCGAGGTCGGCCGCGTCGACGCCGTCCGCGATGCCGGCGAAGTCGGCCCGCGCCCGCGAGACCAGGTTGTAGAGGATGATGTTCTCGTACTCGAGGCCCTTCGCCTCCTGGA
>JBGPQQ010000128.1:0-8052 GCA_041489115.1 Vicinamibacteria bacterium
GCGGCGAAGCCGACGATGTCGAGACGGCCGGCGGCGGCACCCGACAAGGCGGCCTCGAGGGCGTTGGTGACGCCCGACAGCGCCGAGACCACGACCACGATCGGCCGCTCGCGGGACGCCGTCACCGCGATGTCCAGCGCCCGGCGCAGCGCCTCGGGCGTGCCCACCGACGTCCCGCCGAACTTGAGCACGCGCCGCCTCAGGCCACCCACGTCCCCTCCTCGCGCCCGCTGCCGTTCTCGACGCCTTTCCGGAAGCGGGCCACGAGCGCGCGCCCGTGGTGGTGCAACCAGCCCTCGACGGCGAAGCCCGCCTCGGGGCCGTCGTCGGCCGGGTAGTGCCCGGCGCGCCAGCGCGGGTCGGCGTAGGCTCCGGAGCTCACGCGGCCGCCTTCACGGCCTTGTCGAACGCCTGCTGGAAGTCGGCCTTGATGTCCTCGATGTGCTCGATGCCGACCGACACGCGGACGAGGTCGGGCGTCACCCCGCTCGCCTCCTGCTCCTCGTCGGAGAGCTGCTGGTGGGTGGTCGTGCTCGGGTGGATGACGAGCGTCTTGGCGTCACCCACGTTCGCGAGGTGGCTGGCCAGCTTCACGCTGTCGATGAACTTCCGGCCCGCCTCGCGCCCGCCCTTGATCCCGAAGGTGAGCACCGAGCCGAAGCCGTGGCGCAGGTACTTCTTCGCGAGCGCGTGGGAGGGGTGCGAGGGGAGGCTCGGGTGGCTGACCCAGGTCACCGCCGGGTGCGTCTCCAGCCACTTCGCGACCTCGATCGCGTTGTCGTTGTGGCGCTGCACGCGGAGCGACAGCGTCTCGAGGCCCTGCAGGAAGAGGAACGAGTTGAAGGGCGAGAGACACGGCCCGAAGTCGCGCAACCCCTCGACGCGGGCGCGGATGATGAACGCGATGTTCCCGAAGGAGCTCTTCGGCCCGAAGGTCTCCCAGAAGTTGAGGCCGTGGTAGCCCGGCGCCGGCTCGGTGAAGACCGGGAACTTGCCGTTGCCCCAGTCGAACTTCCCGGAGTCCACGATCACGCCGCCGATCGAGGTCCCGTGCCCGCCGATCCACTTGGTGGCGGAAGCGACGACGATGTCGGCGCCGAAGTCGATGGGCCGCGCGGTGTAGCCGGCGGCGCCGAACGTGTTGTCGACCACGAGGGGGATGCCGTGGTCGTGGGCGATCTTCGCGAGCGCCTCGAAGTCGGGCACGTTGAAGCGCGGGTTGCCGATCGTCTCGACGTAGAGGGCGCGGGTCCGGGCGTCGATGGCCTTCGCGAAGTCCTTCGGGTCGTCGCCCTCGATGAACTTCGCGCCGATCCCGAGGCGGGGGAAGGAGACCTTGAACTGGTTGTAGGTGCCGCCGTAGAGGTAGCTCGTCGAGACGACGTTGTCGCCGCTCTGCAGGATCGTTGAGACGGCGAGGAACTGCGCGGCCTGGCCGCTCGCGGTGGCGAGCGCGGCCACCCCGCCCTCGAGGGCGGCGATGCGCTTCTCGAAGACGTCGGTGGTCGGGTTCATGATCCGGGTGTAGATGTTCCCGAACTGCTGGAGCGCGAAGAGGCGCGCCCCGTGGTCGGCGTCGTCGAACGTGTAGGATGTGGTCTGGTAGATCGGGACGGCGCGGGCGTTCGTCCCGGGCGCGGGCTCCTGCCCGGCGTGGACCTGCAGGGTCTCGAATCGGTAGCCCTTCTTCTCGTCGCTCATCGGCCTCTCCTCCACGACCCGCCTCGGCGGGCCCCCTCGGTTGCGGTGGCCGGTGGGCAACAAAAAACCCGCTCCGGCTCAGCCGTTGCGGGTCTTTCTGGCTACGGTGACTTCAGGCTGTCGTTCCGGCTAGCCCCCGTGCCCCTCCACCCGCAGGCACATACACATGCCCATGCACATGACCATGCGCTGGCGGGCGGACGCGGCGGTGGACCGATTCGACATTGCCGATAAGTTAGGCGGCCTTCGGCCGATTGTCAACGCCATTTCGTCATTACGACAATCGATTTCAACTATGAGCCACCCACGGGGGGTCTGGGGGGTGCTCCGCACCCCCCAGAACAAGAACGCCAGGTACAGCCCGGCCCTTGATGCTTCTCCAGTCCCCGTCCCCGACTCCACCCCACCATCTCGCCGGTGAAGAGCAGTAGGCACCAGCCTGGCCGTGGATGTGGCTCCAGTCCCCGGGCTCTTGCTCTACCCCATGATCGTGACGGTGAAGCCAAAGGCGACGGCCCGCTCCGATGTGGCTCCGGTCCCACGGGCCTTACTCCGTCCGATGATCGTGCCGGTGAAGAAGCGCGAGGGGGAGGACTCGGACGGAGCAGGGGCCAAGAGCCCGGGGAGTAGGCGAAAGGAACGCCGACGGCTTCTCCTAGCTTTCCTTGTTCTTGGGGGGCGTTACCCCCCAAACCCCCCGCGACGACTGGGGGGTACCGAACGGTTCGTTGCCTTACTTCAGCAGCGGCAGCAGGTCGGTGACCGAGTCCTGCTGGGGGTAGGGCAGACCCAGCAGGCGGCCGAGCGTCCAGGCGATGTCCTCCGGTCCCGTCTCGACGTCGCGCCGTCCCGGCTCGATCCCCGGCCCCATGAAGACGATCGGCACGTGGCGGTCGTAGTCGTACGGCGTCCCGTGGCCGGTCCCGCCCACGTAGCCGCCGAGGTAGACGTAGTTCTTGACGCGCACCACGAGGTCGCCGCTGCGCGGGGCGAAGAACGCGCGCTGGTGCAGGTCGAAGTAGGGGTCGCCGGCCGGGCGCGGGCCCATGAGCTGCGCCTGCGTGTAGACGGCGTCCACGAGGCCGGTGGAGAGGAGGGCCTCCCGGATCGTTCCCTCCACGTCCTCGACCTTCAGGCCCTGGCGAGCGATCGCCTCGCGGTCGAGGACGTACTCGCTGGGGTCGGGGTCGGTGATGAGGCCGGTGGCGCCCGGGAACCGCGCGGCGAGCGCCTTCTCCACCGGGCCGCTCAGCTGCTCGCTGCTCGCGCGGCGCGCGTCGATGCCTTTCGCTTTCAGGACCTCGACGAGGGGCATGACGCCGTGATCGGCGGTCAGGACCACGAGCACCCGGCCCTTTCCCGCCCGGCGATCCGCCTCGTCCAGCAGGCGCCCGAGCGTGCGGTCGAGGCGCAGGAGGTAGTCCATCATCTCCTGGCTGTCGGGGCCGAAGGTGTGGCCGACGACGTCGCAGGCCGAGAAGCTCACGGCCAGGATGTCGGTGGTCTCGTCCGTGCCCACGTCGTGGGCTCCCATCGCGGCGGTCGCCAGGTCGAAGAGCATCTCGTCGGCGAAGGGCGACCGGCGCAGGTCGTCGTAGAACCCGAGGGAAGGCGGCGCGTTGAGGAAGCGGTGCGGGAAAACCGTGTTCTTCCCGTCCCACTCGCCCTTCACGTCGTCCTCGCCGGCGTAGCGGACGTAGGCCGCGGGGTCCGGGAGCAGCCTCTCCCACGCGCGGCCCGCGTAGGTGTCCGGCAGCCGCCGCGAGTTCCAGCTCTCGAGCCAGTGCGGCACCTCGGCCATGTACCAGCTGCTGGTGACGAAGCGGCCGCCGGCCGTCTCGTACCAGTACGCCCCGTCGGCGCGCTTGCCGGCCATCAGGATCGCCGCGCGGTCCTTGAGGGACACGCCCACGACCTTCGAGGCCGGCGAACGCGTCTTGAGCATGTCGCCGACCGTGAAGCCGTTGAAGTAGGCGGGAGAGGCCGTTCTCCCCGCCCCTCCCAGGACGCGGACCGTCGGGTCGGCCACGACGTTGACCCGCGTGCCCAGCGTGCGGTCGTACCAGGAGTTGCCCACGATCCCGGAGCTGCGTGGCGAGCGGCCGGAGAGCAGGACGGAGTGCCCGGGGCCGGTCTCCGTGCAGGCGTGGCGGTAGCGCGCGTTCGTGAACACGGCCCCGCGCTCGGCGAGGGCCTTCAGCCCCGAGGTGAAGAGCGGGCGGAAGCGCTCGAGGTAATCGGCCCGCATCTGGTCCACGGAGACGAAGACCACGAGCCGCGGGCGCGGCGTGGTCGTCGGCACCGGCGCGGTACCGGTCGTGGCGACGTCGGCCGCGAACACCGCTGGAGCGAGGGCGAAGGCGAGGGAGGCGAGGGCGGGGGCGCGGCGTGAGGGCATCGAGGGGCTCTTTCCTGGTGCAGACAACCCCGGATTCTACCGCCAGACGAGGGCTACCCCCGTGCGGCCACGGCCTTCCGCCGCCGCAGGCGATAGGAGAAGCGCGCGCCTTCGTCGGCCACCGCGGCCTCGTACTCCGGCCCGCTCACCCGCGCGAGAAGCCGCCTGGACACCGGGAGGACGGTGGTCACCGGCTCCCAGGCCGCGGGCTGGCCGGTCCCGGCGTCCACGAGCCGGCCCTCCGCGACGGCGGAGGTGCCCTCGGGGAGCGGTACCCCGTCGAGCGCCCTCGCCATCGCGCGCAGGCGCGCTTCGTCCGCCGGGTGCAGCGGCCGCACGAGCCGCCGGCTCTGCATCGCGATGTGGTAGTGCGCGGCCACGAAGAAGACGCCGTCGAGCCCGTGGGCCTCGCACACCACGACGAGCCAGCCCATGAAGTCGCGCAGCAGTCCCAGGCCGGGGTGCTGCTGGCCGGGAAGCCGCGGGCGCCGCTCGGAAAAGGGCTCCCTCGGGTTCTGCAGGAGCAGCCACTCGACGGAGACGACCTCCATGCCCACGACGGCGCTGCGGCTGCGGTCGGCGCGCAGCTCGACGAGCAGCTCGCGCTCGCGCGGGCGATCCTCCGACAGGATCCGCAGCGTGTGCCCGGGGCCCTCGCGCGTGTCGAGCCCCCGCGGATGTGCTGGCTGGCTCTCGGGGGCAAGCTCCACGCGGAGCGTGCGGAACCCCCGGGCCCGAAGCTGCGGGAGGACGCCCGCCCGCTCGAGGAGCAGCTCGACGCCGTGGCGCGAGAAGTAGCCGAGGAAGCGCGAGGGGCGCGCGGGCCCCGGCAGGAGCCCGGCGAGGTCCTCCTCGCTCAGCGAGAAGGGCAGCCCGTCGTCGACGGTCTCCGCGGAGCGCAGGTCCCGGCCCAGGCGGCGGAAGCGCCGCAGGGCCAGCTGCTCTTCCTCGACGGGCTCCAGCTCCCGGCCGGAGGCGAGCCACAGCAGGTAGCGCGCGCTGTAGCGCCAGGCGTGGCGGCCGTAGCCTCCGGCCAGCGCCACCACCATGGGGCACGCCCGCCCGTCGGACCGCGCGAGCGCGGTGACGAAGCGGTCGCGCTCCAGGAGGGCCGCCGCGGTGAGCCGCCAGTTGCCGAGGGAGTCGTCCGCCGCGGGGTCGGTGCCGGCCAGGTAGACGACGAGGCCGGGCCGCACCTCCTCCACCACCGGCGGGAGGGACTCGCGCAGCGTGGCGAGAAAGCGGGCGTCGTCGACGTCGGCCCCGAGGGCGATCGAGGTCGAGGCCACGGCGTCGGTCTCTCCCCAGTGGTCGTTGTGGATCGAGAACGTGTGCACGGTGGGGTCGTCCGCGAAGACGCGGCGCGTCCCGTTGCCGTCGTGCAGGTCGAGGTCCACGACGAGCACCGGCTCCGCGAACCCCCGACCGCGCAGGCGCCGGATGGCGATCGCCACGTCGTTGAAGATGCAGAACCCGATCCCGGCGTCGGGCAGCGCGTGGTGGAAGCCGCCCCCGAGGTGGACGGCGACCCCGCCGGTCCGCAGGGCGAGGCGGGTGGCCTGGATGGTACCCCCCGCCATCAGCCGCTGCAGGTCGAGGGTCGCCTCCGCCTCGCGGGCCGGGACCTCGACGCCGAGGATCCGGGTGAGCGCCTCGGGCTCCTGCAGGGCCTGCAGGTACTCGGGGGTGTGGACGCGGAGGAGATTCTGCAGGGAGGCGGGGCGGGGCTCGTGGAGGAGATCGCGGTGGAGGAGACCCGCTTCCTCGAGCGCGCCCAGGACCTTCTCGCCCCGCAGGGGGTCCATCGGCACGCCGACGACGCCGCGCTGGTAGCGGGCGTCGTAGACGACCGGGATCCCCCGCGCCCGCAGGCGATAGAGCGACCGGCGGGCGGCCCGGGCCAGGGCGCGGAGAGGACCGTTGCGCACCGGGGCCATTGTCTCATCGCCGGGCCCGGCGCGAGACCCGCGGGACGGCTAGGTGAACTTGACGGACACCAGCTTCGACACCCCCGGCTCCTCCATGGTCACGCCGTAGAGCTGGTCGGCGATCGACATGGTCTTGCGGGAGTGGGTGATCAGCACGAACTGGGTCTGCTCCTTCAGTCCCTCGAGCATGCCCACGAAGCGGCCGATGTTCGCGTCGTCGAGGGGGGCGTCCACCTCGTCGAGGATGCAGAAGGGCGACGGCTTGTACTGGAAGATCGCGAAGAGGAGCGCGATCGCGGTGAGGGCCTTCTCGCCTCCGGACAGGAGCAGCACGTTCTGCAGCCGCTTGCCGGGGGGCTGGGCCATGATGTCGATCCCGCTCTCGAGGAGGTCCTCCTCGTCGATGAGGGAGAGCCCCGCGGTGCCGCCCCCGAAGAGCTGCTTGAACACTTCCCCGAAGTGCTGGTTGATGATCTGGAAGGCTTCCTGGAAGCGCTCGCGCGACGCCCGGTCGATCTTCCGGATGGCCTGGTCGAGCTCGGAGATCGAGTCGAGGAGGTCCTGCCGCTGCGCGGTCAGGAACGTGTGGCGCTCCTCGAGCTCCTGGGCCTGCTCGACCGCGAGCACGTTCACCTGGCCCATGCGCTCCAGCTTCTCGCGGAGCTCCTGCACGAGCGCGGCGAGGGCGTCGAGGTCCCGCCCCCGGTCCTCGTCGGACAGGGTGGCCGCCGCCCCGGCCGCGGCGACGCCCACCGACTGCTGGCACTCGCGGGCGAGGTGGTCGAGGTCGGACCCGGTCCGGGCCCGTTCGACGTCCACCTCGGAGAGGGCGTCGCGCAGCACAAAGCACTCGCGCCGTCGCTCCTTGAGGTCGTGCTCACGGCCCTCGATCTCGCCGCGGCCCTCGCGCACTCGGTCCTCGGCCACCGCCGTCTCGCCCTGCGCGCGGTCGCGGTCGAGGAGCGACTCGGCGAGCAGGCGCTCGACCTCGGCGAGCTCGGACTCGAGATCGCCCCGCCGGGTCGAGGTCTCGGCGGCGCGGGCGCGGGCGGCGGCGATCCGCTGTTCGAGCTCCGCGAGGTCGCCCTCCAGGCGCCGCCGCTCGTTCTCGGCGGCGGCCGTCCTCTCGCGCAGCGCGGCGAGCGAGCTGCGGGCCTCGGCGTGGCGCGCCCGCGCGGCCCCGGCGGCGGCGCGGGCCTCGGCGACCGTGGTGCCGAACTCGGCGAGGCGGCGGTGACCCTCCTCGCGCTCGGCCTCGGCGGCGGCGAGGGCCTGCTCGATCTCGGCGAGGCGGACCGCGGCCGCCCCGCGCTCCTGCTCGGCCTGCGCCCGCTCGGTGTCGAGGATCGAGCCCTTCCGGTGGAGGCGCACCGCCTCCTCCTCCGCGGTGTGGATCCCGTGGCGCACCGCGACGAGGTCCTTTTCCGCGGCGTGGATGCGCTCTTCCAGCGAGCGCGCCTCGGCGGCGGCCGCGGTCGCGAGCGCCAGCGCCTCGGCGGTGGCGCTCCTCAGGCCGAGGAGCCGTGCCTCCATCTCCTCCTGCCGCGCCGCGACCTCCTTCACCTCCCGGCGCGGGGCGAGGAGCCCCTTGACGCCGCGGCCGCCCTCGATCAGGGCCCCGCGCAGCGTCTCGCCCTCGAGGGTCACCACCGCGACCGGGCCCTGCCGCGAGGCCACCTCGAGCGCGTCCTCGAGCGTCGCCACGACGACCGCGTCGGGGAGCGAGGCGCGGATGCGCTCCGCGTGGGGCCCGCCCACGCGGTAGAAGTCGGAGAGGAGGCCGAGGGCCTTCGGCTCTTGTGCCGCGATCTCCCGCAGCGGGCCGCAGCCGTTTCGCGTGCGCGCGGAGGCGAGGGGCAGGAAGGCGCCGCGCCCGGCGCTCGCGGCCTGCAGCCAGCGGATGCCGCGGCGGGCGTGCTCGGCGTCGGGCACGAGGACCGCCTGCAGGCGGTCACCGAGGAAGGCCTCCACCGCGCGCTCGTGCTCGGAGCCGGTCTCCAGTGCGTCGGCCACGACGCCGAACAC
>JBGPQQ010000129.1:0-8026 GCA_041489115.1 Vicinamibacteria bacterium
ATCACCGCCGCCGCCGCCTCGCCCACCTTCGCGAACACGATCGCCGCCCTCGAGCGCTCCGACCGCGTCCTCAAGCAGGTCGTCAACGTGTACGGCGTCTGGAGCTCGACGATGAACACCCCCGAGTTCCAGGCCGTCGAGACCGAGATGGCCCCGAAGCTCGCCGCCTTCCGCGACCAGATCACGCAGAACGCGAAGCTCTTCGGGCGGATCACCGCCGTGTACGACGCCCGCGAGAAGGCCGGCCTCACCCCCGAGCAGAAGCGTCTCACCTGGCTCTACTACACCGACTTCGTCCGCGCTGGCGCGAGCCTCTCGCCCGAGGCCAAGAAGCGCGTGTCGGAGGTCAACCAGCGCCTCGCCAGCCTCTTCACGAAGTTCAGCCAGAACGTGCTCGCCGACGAGAACGACTACGCCCTCTTCCTCGAGAACGAGAAGGACCTCGCCGGGCTCCCGGACTCCTTTTGCTCGGCCGCGGCCGCCGCCGCGGAGTCGCGCGGGAAGAAGGGGCAGTGGGCGGTCCTCAACACGCGGTCGAGCGTCGAGCCCTTCCTATCCTACTCGGACCGGCGCGACCTGCGGGAGAAGGCCTGGCGCACCTTCGTGAACCGTGGCGACAACGGCGACGCGAAGGACAACAACGCCATCATCACCGAGATCCTGGCCCTGCGGGCCGAGCGGGCGAAGCTGCTAGGCTACTCGACCCACGCCCACTGGCGGCTCGAGAACACGATGGCGAAGACGCCCGAGCGGGCCATGCCGCTCCTGGAGGCGGTCTGGACCCCGGCCGTCGCCCGCGTCCACGAGGAGGTCGCCGACATGCAGGCGATCGCCGACAAGGAGGGCGCCGGCGTCGAGATCGCCCCCTGGGACTACCGCTACTACGCCGAGAAGGTCCGCAAGGCGAAGTACGACCTCGACGAGAGCGCGGTGAAGCCCTACCTGCAGCTCGACGAGCTGCGCGAGGGGATGTTCTGGGTCGCCGGGCAGCTCTTCGGCCTGCGCTTCTCCCCCGTGAAGGGGGTGCCCGTCTACCACCCGGACGTCGTGGTCTACGAGGTGAAGGACGCCGCCGGGAAGCACGTCGGCCTCTGGTACTTCGATCCCTGGGCCCGCCCCTACAAGCAGTCGGGGGCGTGGATGAACGCCTACCGCGACCAGGAGCGCTTCGACGGCGAGATCCCGACGATCGTCTCCAACAACGCCAACTTCGTGAAGGGCGGGGCCGGGCAGCCGGTGCTCGTCAGCTGGGACGACGCGACCACGATGTTCCACGAGTTCGGCCACGCGCTCCACGGCCTCTGTTCGAGCGTCACCTACCCGTTCGTCTCGGGCACCTCGGTCGCGCGCGACTTCGTGGAGTTCCCCTCGCAGATCCTCGAGCACTGGCTCCGCACGCCCGAGGTGCTCACCCGCTTCGCGCTCCACTACCAGACCGGGCAACCCATCCCCCCCGAGCTCGTGACGAAGATCGAGCGCGCCTCGAAGTTCAACCAGGGCTTCGACACCGTCGAGTACGTCGCGAGCGCCCTCATCGACATGAAGCTGCACCTCGCGGGCGCCACTCCCATCGACCCAGACGCCTTCGAGCGCGACACCCTGAAGGCGCTCGGCATGCCCGACGAGATCGTGATGCGCCACCGCACGCCGCAGTTCAGCCACATCTTCGCGGGAGACGGCTACTCGGCGGGCTACTACAGCTACCTGTGGTCGGACACGCTCACCGCCGACGCCTTCGAGGCCTTCACCGAGGCCGGCGGGCCGTACGACAAGGCGATGGCGAAACGCCTCTTCGACCACGTCTTCTCGGTCGGGAACACCGTCGATCCCGCCGACGCGTATCGCGCCTTCCGCGGGAGGGACGCCGGGATCGAAGCCCTCATGAGGAAGCGGGGCTTCCCCGTCCCGCCGAAGGCGAAGACCGACTGATCCTTCCCGGCGTCAGCGTCGCCCCCGCCGAAACCAGGGGCGCCCCGAAGAAGCGCCCGAAACGGCACCTGCCTCCGGAACCCTGGCCGCTCCTTCTCCCGCGCCGCGGGCGAGCAGGTACTCCTGGATGCCGTTACGCAGCAGGAAGCTGCGCCGGACCGAGAACCCGGGCATCATGCGCGCGAGGTCGGGCTGCGTGTAGCGCGGGCAGGCACGCACGGGCTGGAACGGGCCGTCACCGGCCACGTTTTCGCAGTCCACGATCCGGTAGCGCAGCGGCCGGGCGGGGATCTGTCGTCGCGTCGAGACCAGGACCAGCACGAGTGCCCCTGGCCGGCACGCCGGTGTCAGCCGGGCCATGAGGGACGACACCTGGTCCGGGCGCATGTAGTCGAAGACGTCCCACGCGAGCAGGGCGTCGAAGCGCTCTTCCGGCGCGAGAGGCAGCAGCCGCTCGAAGAGCGCGCCCATGGCCTCGGGCCGCCGGCTCTCGACCGGCTCGGCGCAGAGCGATCGATGGAGGTCGGCAATACGCACGCGGCACGAGAGCGCGGAAAGGAACTTGATGTTGCCCGCGAGCGGTGGTCCGAGATCGAGCACTGCGTGGCGCGACTCGGGCAGAAGACCGTCGAGAATCGCCTTCAGCGCCTGCGAGCGGAGACCCGGCGGAGGAGCAGGCTCGGCCGGGGAGCGCGACCCCGAGAACCACCACACGGGCACCTCAGGGACGCGCGAGCGGTGCTTCGGGCTTCGCCGGCACGCCGCCGCCCGGGCTGCCGCCCGGTTGCCCTGCCGCCTCGGCGGGTTTCGCGGGGGCGGCCGCTCCGGGTACGCGCGAGGTCGCAGTGGAGGCCGCCCGGCCCTTCTCGGGCTGTGCCTCCATGTCGACGCTCCCCCGGAAGCGGCAGCCGTCCTCGAGGCCGACCCGGGGCGCCGTGAGATTGCCCAGCATGGTGGCCGTCTTCCGGATCAGTATCTGCTCGCCCGCGAGCAGGTTGCCGTGCACCTCCCCGGCCACGCTCACGACCCTCGCGTGGATGTCAGCATTGACGCGGCCCGACTCCCCGACCGTGACGCTGTGCTGCGGGAGGTCGATCTTCCCCTGGATCCTGCCGAGGATCGTGAGGTCCTCGTCGCCGGTGATGTCGCCGACGATGGAGATCGAAGGACCGATCGCGGCTTGCTCACGGCGCGCAGCGGTGGCGGTCGACGGCACGGCGGCCTGCGGTGCGGCGGCGGGATGGATGGGCTCTTCTTCGCGCTTGTTCCACATTGGGCTTGCTCCTGGATTTGGACGTTCCCCTCAGAGAAAGCCCAAGATAGGCCCTCCCCGGCGTGAGTCGATGTGCGCTGCCTCACTCCGGTTGCCTCTGGTCATCTCCCCGCCGACCACAGGATCGCGCCCTTAACGAGGTCCCGATACGCGGCGCTCCGGTGGGCGTGCTCGTCGTGGCCGAGTTGCAGGTAGACGACTCTCGAAGGCTCGTAGGGGCTCACCCAGGCCACGTAGCGGTCGCCGTCGGGGTGGTCGATCTCCAGGAGCGGCGTCACCTTCGGTGACATCTGCATCCCCTTGTACGTCTCGTCCACGAGCTGCAGCGGCCCGATGGGGTCGACGATCGGGTGGGAGCCGGCCGGCTTCACGAAGAGCTCCACGTCGTGTTGGTAGGTCGAGGCCTTCCGCTCGCCCTCATCCTTCAGGAGGTACCGGCCTCCGACCAGCTCCTCCCACCAGGGCCAGTCCTGGTAGTTACAGATCGCGTGGTGGAGGACCACGATCCCCTTGCCCGCCTCGGCGAAGGCCCGCAGGTGGCCCCTCCCGTCCGCGCCGAGCTTCTGCGCGAAGTCGTAGAGCACGAGCACGTCGAAGCGGGAGACGATCTCCCGCGCGAAGGCCTCCTCGCTCGAGAGGGCGTGGGTCCAGCGCCACTCCGGCCGGCCCTCGAACACCGTGTAGAAGCTCGTCGGGTAGTCGTGACCGCCGGTGACGACGAGGACGCGCAGCGCGTCGGGGCGGGGCTTCACCACCCCGGCGTCCGGCGGCAGCGTGACCGCCCCCGTGGCCGCCCACTCGGCCCCGCGCAGGAGCGCGGCCTCGAAGCCCGCGTTCTGCATGGCCGCCACCTCGTGCCCGAGGGCGGTGAAGTAGGCCCGGCCGCGGCCGAAGGTGTTGACCCAGAGGATCGGCTCGTCCTTGCCGGTCCCGCCGGTGGCCGGGTCGCTCCAGGCCGTGGCGAGGACGCGGGCCGAGGGCAGGATCGTCATCTGGTGGTACAGCTCGTCGGTCGCCACGAAGCCCTCGCCGAGGCCCTTCGAGACCGGGTGCTCGCGGTCCACGAAACGCACCCGGAACGAGTGGCGGGCGCCGTGGAACTGCTTCGACGGCGCGGTGGGCCACGATCCGCCCACCATCTCCGCGTGCTCCCTCCACGCCGGCTCCGTGATCCCGGTCCGCACGTGGCGGTCGGCCAGGACGTCGTGGCCCGAGAAGCCGTAGGCCGCGCCGTGGACGGCGACGAGCCCCTTGCCGCTGCGGACGAAGTCGACGAGGGCCTGCTCCGTCGAGGCGCCCCAGCGCGGGCCGCAGTAGTCGGAGACCACCAGGTCGTAGACGGCCAGCGTCTCGGGGGTCAGGCCGGCCGGCTCCTCGACCACCCGCACGTCGAACCGGCCCGTGTCGAGCAGGAGCTGCCGGAGGAACGGCGTCGTCGTGCGCCAGTCGTGGTTGTTCCGCCCGGAGAGAAGGAGGACCCGCAGCTTGTCCTTCTGGAAGAAGCGGGCCCTCACGTCCGGGGTTGGCGCCGGAGCGGCGGCGGCGAGGAGCGGGAACGCGAGGAGAGCGAGACCGGAGCGGCGGAGCATTGTCACCTCCCTCCGCGGGAGGCTACGCTCCGGCATCGCCGGGCGTCAAATGAAGGGCGTGGCTACAACGACACGGCCGCGGCGCCCCAGTCCTGTCCTCTCGGTCGTCGCCGCCTTCCTGTGGGTCGGCATCGACGCCGTCGGCGCGAAGGAGGCCTCGCTCGCCGGCGGCCCCGGAGCCTAAGATACGCAGCCGATGCTCAACTGGATCTGGGCGGGCTTCTTCTTCGTGGCCTTCCTCGCGGGGCTCTTCCGCTGGCTGGTCCTCGGGGAGCCGGGCGTCTGGGCGGCCATGGTGGCCTCCAGCTTCGACATGGCCAAGACCGGCTTCGAGATCTCGATCGGCCTCACCGGCGTCATGTGCCTGTGGCTGGGCATCATGCGCGTCGGCGAGAAGGGCGGGGCCGTGGAGCTGCTGGCCCGCGCTTTCGACCCGCTGCTGCGCCGTCTCTTCCCCGGCATCCCGCCGGGCCACCCGGCCGGCGCCTCGATCGTGATGAACCTCTCCGCCAACATGCTCGGCCTGGACAACGCGGCCACCCCGCTCGGGCTGAAGGCCATGAAGGAGCTGCAGGAGCTCAACCCGCAGCCCGACACGGCCAGCAACGACCAGATCCTGTTCCTGGTGATCAACGCCTCGGCCGTCACCGTCATCCCGACCGCGATCATGACCTACCGCGCGCAGCTCGGCGCCGCCGACCCGACGGACGTCTTCCTGCCCCTGCTGATCGCCACCTTCTGCAGCACCATGGTCGGCATCCTGGTGACGGCGCGGGTCCAGGGGCTGCGGCTCAGCGACCCGGTGACGCTCGCCTACCTCGGCGGGACGACGCTGCTGATCGGCCTGCTGGTCGCCTACTTCGGGCGCCTCGACAAGGAGACCCTCGAGCGCCAGGCCTCGCTGCTGGCGAACCTGCTGATCTTCTCGCTGATCGTCGGCTTCCTGGTGCTCGCCGCGGTGCGGCGAGTGGCGTTCTACGAGGTCTTCGTCGACGGCGCCAAGGAGGGCTTCACGGTCGCGGTCGGCATCATCCCGTACCTGGTGGCCATGCTTGTCGCCGTGGGCGTCCTGCGCGCGAGCGGGGCGCTCGACCAGGCGCTCGGCGCCGTGCGCTGGGCGGCCTCCGGCCTCGGGCTGGACGGGCGCTGGGTCGACGCGCTGCCGGTGGCGCTGGTGCGGCCTCTCTCCGGCAGCGGCGCGCGCGGCCTCGTCATCGAGATCATGAAGACGCTCGGCCCCGATTCCTTCGCGGGCCGGCTCGCCTGCGTGATCCAGGGCAGCACCGAGACGACGTTCTACGTCCTCGCCGTCTACTTCGGCTCGGTCGGCGTCAAGAACACCCGCCACGCCATCGCCTGCGGCCTCACCGCCGAGCTCGCGGGCTTCCTCGGCGCGGTCGCCGTCAGCTACCTGTTCTTCGGGTAGTCATCCCCTGGCGGCTCGCTGCCTCTTTACCTCGGCGATGACACCGCGCATGTACTCGGCGGCCAGGCGGACGTTCTCGTGCACGTACTCCACGCCGACGGTCTTGCCGTCGACCACCGGGAGCGGGTGGCACAGCTCGTAGCCGAAGTAGCCCCGGTATCCGATCTCGAGGAGCCCGCTGACTTCGGCCAGGCACTGCTCCCCGCCGATCACCTTGATCCCGCCGGGGCCCTGCTCGTACTCACCGCCGTAGTGCGACAGGACCTGCAGCGGCCCCACCTCGACCGTGGCCTTCCGGATGGCCTCCGCGTCCTTGCCGTGCTCGAGCCGGGCGTCGAAGCAGACCTTCAGGTGTGGCGAGGCGACCTCGCCCACCATCCGAAGAACGTCCCGGTAGTCGCCGATCACCGGCGCGTGGTTCTGCAGCGCCAGGGTGACTCCATGCTCCCCCGCATGCCGCGCCGACTCCACCAGGCCTTCGCGGCACCACGCCCAGGTCTCCTCCGGCGAGAACGCCTCGTGTGTCTTCTGCCAGACCGACTTGGCGATGTCGTACCGGCCACCGCCCTGGCGCAGCAGCGTCACGCCGGGCCAGGCCAGGAACACGCGCAGCACCTTCGCGCCGAGGTCCGCGGTCATGCGGATCAGGTCGCGCATGTAGACCAGCTGGCACTCGCGATGCTCCGGTATCGGGCTGCTGAAGTCGTTGTTCGCGGCGACGGCGTAGATCTCGATTCCGTGATCGTGGCCGTATCGGAGGAGATCCTGGCAGCGGCCTTTCGGCCAGTCGAGCGGGTTGCCGTGCGGGCGCTTCCCGTCGACCTCCACGCCCTCGTAGCCGTACTGCTTCGCCCGCTGGATCACCTGCTCCAGGGTCAGGACGTCCCCGCGGTACCACACCCCGAGGTAGGTGATGCTGTAGAGGCCGACCTTCACCTCGGCCTCGGCGGCACCGAGCAGGTCGGCGGCGCCGAGCGCTCCCACTGCGAGGGCGGTGGTCCGCGCGAAGTCGCGACGGCTCAGTTGACTCGTTCCCTTCTTCATTGGCCTCTCCATGTCAGGCAGCGCTTCCGTGGGACTCCGGCATTCTACGCCTTCCCCCAGGCGGGACCTGCTCCGTTCGGCTACCTGATGGGCAGCACGCCCGGCGAAGATCCCGGCGAGTGGCAGCGTGAGCGGGCCGCTTCCGGCGCGCCGAGCAGCCACCCGACGAGCAGACCGTAGAGGAAGTTGGACACCCCCACGAGGTATGCGAGGTCGCACCCGAGAAGGCGGGCCGCCCAGGACGGGACCGATCGATCCGTCCCGGCCGCCGGGGGCGCCGGCGGGGCCTCGCCCGCCCAGCGAGCGAGCAGCGGGGCGAAGGCCGCCCAGACCAGCGGTACGGCTATCATTCGACGATCGCGACCTTCGAGCGAAGGGGAGTTCCCCGGAAAGGCAGCGCCATGGACCTCGCCGCTCTCTTCTCCCGGCACGTCGAGCGCCTCCAAGCCGAGACGGAGAAGGCCCTCGGCGCGAGCGGGTTCGACTCGCTCGTCGTGTCGAGCGGGGCCCCCCTCACGTACTTCGCCGACGACCGGGACGCGCCCTTCGAGCCGGCGCCGCACTTCGCGCACTGGTGCCCCCTGGACGGTCCCCACCACCTACTGCACGTCGTCCCCGGCCGGACGCCGCGCCTCGTCCGGCACGCGCCCGAGGACTACTGGTACGAGCAGGGCGGTGTGACCGATCCCTTCTGGCTGGGGGCCTTCCAGTTCGAGGAGGCGGGCTCGATCGAGGCCGCATGGAAGGCGCTCGGCCGGCCGGCGC
>JBGPQQ010000130.1:0-7990 GCA_041489115.1 Vicinamibacteria bacterium
CCGCGTCGTCGTCGACGCGCCTGTCGGTCCCGGCCAGAGCAAGAACCGGGACGAGCACGGCGAGGGTCACGAGTGTCCAGACGCTTGAACGCATGGCGAAGCACCCCCTTGCCGCTCAGATGCCGGGCGCGGCCGAAAGGTTTGGAGAGGGCAGGTCTCCTGCCAGCGATGCGGCCCACATCGCCGTGACCGTTCCTCGCCAGGGTGACCAGGTCACCGAAGCTCATGCGAGTCGCAGCTCCTTCGTGAAGGCGCTCTTCAACGCCTGGCCCTCGCTCTCCAGCCGCGCGCGCGCCGGGGCGACGTCTTTCCGCTCCCTCGCCTCGCCTACCAGCTCCAGGTAGAACTTGATCTTCGGCTCGGTGCCGCTCGGGCGCACGGTGAGCCGCGCGCCGTCCTCCGACTGGAAGGAGAGCACGTCCGAGCGCGGCAGCCCCGAGGGGCGCCGCTCGCCACGGACGCGCTCCTCGCCCGCCTCGGCGTCGAGCACCCGGACGATGGGGCTTGCCCCGATCCGCCCCGGCGGGCTCGAGCGCAGCTGCGCCATCGCGGCGTCGATGCGGGCGCGGCCCTCGGCTCCCGGCAGCACGACCGACCACTGGACCTGGTGCGAGAGGCCGTGGGTGACGAGCAGGCCGTCGAGATGGTCGAGGAGGCTCACCCCCCCGGTCTTGAGGAAGCGGGCCATCTCCGCGAGGCGCAGCGCGGCGCCGATGCCGTCCTTGTCCCTCACCAGCGGGCCCACCGTGAAGCCGAGCGCTTCCTCGTAGCCGAAGACGAAGGCGAGCCCCTCGGCCTCGCCCCGCAGCGCCGCGTCCACGATCCACCTGAAGCCGGTGAGCGTCTCCCGGTACGCGGCGCCCCGGTCGCGCGCCATCCGCGAGAGGAGGCTCCCGGACACGACGGTGGTGACGACGAGCATCTGCCGGCCGCCGGCGTGGGCGTGGTCCATGACGTCGTCGGCGAGCAGGACACCGATCTCGTTTCCGGAGAGCATCCGGTAGCCCCGGCCCGAGGGGTGGGGCACGGCGGCGGCCAGGCGGTCGGCGTCGGGGTCGTTGGCGAGGACGAGCTCGGCGCCCGTCTCCTCGGCCAGCGCGAGCACCCGGTCCATCGCCCCGGGCTCTTCCGGGTTGGGGAAGGAGACGGTGCGGAACGCCCCGTCCGGGTCGGCCTGCGACGGCTCGACCGCGACGCCGTCGAATCCCGCCCGCGCCAGCGCGCGGACGGCGAGGCGGTGGCCGACCCCGTGCATCGCGGTGTACGCGAGGCGGAGGGCCACGGGCACGTCGCGGTGCAACGCCCCGTCGGCGAGGCCGCCGAGGTACGCCTCCTCGACCGCCGCGTCCTCGACGTCCACCAGGAGGCGCAGGCCGCGCGCCGCGGCGTCGGCCGGGGCCGGCCGGGCGATCGCGTCGAGGCGCGGGGCGGCGGCGATCCGCGCGGCGATCGCGGCGTCGGTCGGAGGGACGAGCTGGGCGCCGCTCGCCAGGTAGACCTTGTAGCCGTTGTCGCGGGGCGGGTTGTGCGAGGCGGTGACGGTGATGCCCGCCGCGGCGCCGAGGTGGGGGACGGCGAAGGAGAGGAGCGGTGTCGGGACCGGGTCGGGGAAGAGGCGGACGGGGATGCCGAGGCCGCCGAGCACGGACGCGGCGTCCTCGGCGAAGCCCCGGCTCGAGTAGCGGCCGTCGAAGCCGACGACGACCCCGCGGGACCGGGGGTCTGGCCGCCCGCGCGACGCCTCCTCGAGGAGGTACACGCCGAGCCCCCACGTGGCCTTCACGACCGCGAGCCGGTTCATCCGCGAGAGCCCTGCCTCGACGCGCCCGCGGAGGCCGGCGGTGCCGAACTCGAGCGGGCCCGACATGCGGTCGGCGAGGTCCTCCCGCGCCGCCTCGTCCCCGCCCTCGACCCGGCGCACGAGCGCCTCGAGCTCGGCGCGCGTCTCGGGGTCGGGGTCCTCGGACAGGAGCTCGCGGGCGGCGGCGACGACGTCGCGCATGCCGCCCATTCTACGGCGGGGTTACGATCGGGCATGCTCGCCACCGCGCTCCTTCCCGCCCTCCTCGCCTCCGCCCCCCCTCCGGTCGACCCCGCCCTCGCCGAGCGCTTCGCCCGGCTCGCCCTCGCCTGCGTCCACCAGGAGTACCCGAACAAGATCGCCCACGTCATGGGCGGGGACGACGACGCGCGCCCGCCGCGCGAGCTGACCCCCGCCTTCCTCGGCTGCTACGACTGGCATTCCTCCGTCCACGGCCACTGGCTCCTCGCGCGCGTCGCGCGCCTGCTGCCGGAGGCACCCTTCGCCGCCGAGGCCCGCCGGGCGCTGGCGCGCAGCCTCACTCCGGCGAACGTCGCCGCCGAGGTGGCCTACCTCGAGGGGAAGGGCCGGGTCAGCTTCGAGCGGCCGTACGGCCTTGCGTGGCTGCTGCAGCTCGCCGCCGAGCTCCGGGAGTGGGGCTCGCCCGAGGCGCGCGGGTGGGCGGCGGCGCTCGCGCCGCTCGAGAAAGCGTCGGCCGGGAGGATCCGCGACTGGCTGCCCAAGCTGACCCGGCCCATCCGCGTGGGCGAGCACTCGCAGACCGCCTTCGCCTTCGGCCTCATCCTCGACTGGGCGCGCGTGGCGGGGGACCGCGAGACGGAGACTCTCGTGGCCTCACGCAGCCGCGACTTCTACGGCGCCGACCGCGGCTGCCCCCTCGCCTACGAGCCGTCGGGCGAGGACTTCCTCTCGCCCTGCCTCGGCGAGGCCGACCTGATGCGGCGCGTGCTGCCGCCGGCCGAGTTCGCCCGCTGGCTCTCCGGCTTCCTGCCCCGACTGCCGAGGGACGGGTCGGCGGCATGGCTCGAGCCCGGGATCGTCACCGACCCGACCGACCCCAAGCTCGCGCACCTCGACGGGCTCAACCTGAGCCGGGCGTGGATGCTGGAAGGCATGGCCGCGGGGCTCCCGCAGGGCGACGCGCGCGTGGCCTCGCTCCGCGCCATGGCCGCCGTGCACCGCGAGAAGGGCGTCCGTGCCGTGACCGGCGAACACTACGAGGGCGGCCACTGGCTCGGGACGTTCGCCGTCTACCTCGTCACCGGCCGCGGGCTGCGCTGAGCCTCAGCCTCTCCACGGGTGGACCCAGGGGCCGCGGTAGTCACGCTTGAGGAGAGCCGCCGCCCTCGGGTTGTCGCGCACCTGCTCGCTCGCCGCGTCCCAGTCCACGCGGCCGCCCGCCTTGAGCGCCACCATCGCGAGCTGGACGGCGCTCGTGGACCGGTGGGCCTCCTCGGGCGGGCACGACACCGGGCCGCAGGTGCGGACGGCGTTCAGCCACTCGGCCACGTGGGCCGTCTGCTGGTCGTTCTTCGCCTCGACGGTGCGGCGCTCGCTCGCGCCCACGGGAGGCGACGGGGCGCCGTCCTTCGGCGCGGGGATCACCTGGTACTGGGTGTCGGTGAGGAAGATCGTCTCCTTCTCGCCGTAGAGGAACATCGCGACGTTCGTCTCGGGGGAGTACTCGGCGGCGCCGAAGAGGCGGTGGCTCCAGGTGACCGAGCAGCCGTCGAAGTCGAACCAGGCGCTCATCACGTCGGGCGTCGTGATGCGCCCCTTCAGCGCGAAGAGGCCCCCCGCGGCCTGCACCGAGCGCGGCGCGCCGAGGCCGAGCACGGTCCGGATCGCGTCGACCCAGTGGATGCCCCAGTCCACGAGGTGGCCGTTGCCGTAGGCCTCCTCGAGGCGCCAGTGGAAGTGGCCGACCTGGGGGCTATAGGGCAGCTTCGGGGCCGGACCGCACCAGAGGTCCCAGTCGAGGCTCGGAGGCGGGGCGACCGGCGTCGGGTCCACGAGCTCGGCCGGGTAGTGGATCTGGGCGGCGACGGTGACGATCCTCCCGGCATGGCCGTCGGCGATGTACTGCCGGGCCTGGCGGATGGCCTCGCTCTGGCGGCGCTGGAAGCCGATCTGGATGATCCGGCCGCTGGCCTTGGCGGCCTCGACCATCGCCCGGCCCTCGCGCACGTCGTAGGCGAGCGGCTTCTCGCAGTAGATGTCGAGCCCGCGCCGGCAGGCTTCGATGAAGGGCAGGGCGTGCCAGTGGGGCGGGGTGGCGATGACGACGGCCTCCAGACCTGGCGCGTCGAGCATCTCGCGCCAGTCCTTGAAAGTGCGCGGCGCCTTCCCTTGGAGACCCGCGACCTTCCGGGCGGCTTTGTCGAGCCGCTCGCTGTCGACGTCGCAGAGGGCCACCGCTTCGACGCCTCCGGCCTTGAAGGCGGCCTCCAGGACCACGAGGCCGTACCAGCCGCAGCCGACGACGCCGAGGCGGATCTTCTCCTTCGGCTCCTCCGCCGCGCTTCTTCGACCGGCGACCGCGGCGCCCGCCGCGAGCGCGCCCAGGAACACTCGACGCTGCATGGCCTGCCTCCCGTGCCGCCGATCTTACTCCCTGCGTGCTACGATCCCTCCCGCTCGCGCACCCACGCGCGGCTCGCATCCCGCGGAGGCTCCATGACACGAACCGCTCCCTCGCTCGCGGCGCTCCCACTCCTCGCGCTCGCGGCGTTCCCTCCGGCCGCCTCGCCCGCCGCCGAGGGCCCAGCGGTCCCGACCTTGGCCATCGGGGCGAAGGCCCCGGATTTCGACCTGCCCGGCGTCGACGGCAGGCGGTACACGCTCGCGAGCTTCGCTCAGGCAAAGGTGCTGCTGATCGTCTTCACCGCGAACCACTGCCCGACCGCCCAGGCCTACGAGGAGCGGATCGAGAAGCTCCACGCGGAATTCGAGGGCCGCGGCGTCCGGGTCGTCCTCGTCTCCCCGAACGACCCCCTCGCCCTGCGGCTCGACGAGCAGGGCTACTCGGACCTCGGCGACACCCTCGAGGACATGAAGACCCGGGCGCGGGACCGGGGCTGGACCTTCCCCTACCTCTACGACGGCGAGACGGAGTCGATGTCGCGGCAGTACGGGCCGGTGACGACGCCGCACGTCTTCGTCTTCGACGCGGAACGGAAGCTGCGGTTCGTGGGCCGCGTGGACGACAACGAGAACCCGGCGAAGGCCACCACGCGCGACGCCCGCGACGCCATCGAGGCGGTGCTCGCCGGGAAGCCGGTGCCGCTCGAGACGACCAAGGTCTTCGGCTGCTCGGTTAAGTGGTCGGACAAGAGGGGCTGGGTGAAGGACGGGTACGAGAAGTGGGCGCAGGAGCCCGTCGCTCTCGAGACCATCGACGCCGCGGGAGTCGAGGCCCAGGCGGGGAACGAGGGCGGGAAGAAGCTCCGGCTGATCAACGTCTGGGCGACGTGGTGCGGGCCGTGCGTGATCGAGTTCCCCGACCTCGTGTCCATCCACCGGATCTATCGCGGGCGCGACTTCGAGGCGGTGACGGTCGACGCCGACGACCCCGGGCAGCGCGAGAAGGCCCTCGAGTTCCTGAAGAAGCAGCAGGCCTCCACGCGGAACTACGCCTTCGACAAGGGCGATCCCTACGCGCTCATCGAAGCGGTGGACCCGAAGTGGCAGGGGGCGCTGCCGCACACGATCGTGGTGGCCCCGGGCGGCGAGGTGATCTACCGCAGCGAGGGGGCCTTCGACACGCTGAAGCTGCGGAAGGCGATCGTCGGTTGGCTCGGGCGGTACTACCACTCGACTCCAGGAGGGAAGTGACATGCGCACGACACAGCTCGTCCCCGTTCTGGCTCTCGCCCTGGCGCCCCCGGCGCTCGCGCAGGGCCCGCCGGCCGGGGGGCCGGATCCCCGGGCCGGCCGGGGGTTCCTCGCGACGCCGGTGTTCTCCGAGGAGGCGGACCGGAAGCTCCTGGCCCTCTTCGAGGGGCTGCGCGTCGCCGACGTGACCGACGGCATGGACGCGGTGGGCCTGCCGAACGTGGGCCTCATGGACCCCGAGGTGCGGCCCCTCTGGAAGGACACGCAGGCCTTCACCCACCGCTTCATCGGGATCGCGGTCACCGCGCGCTACGTGCCGACGCAGCGGGCGGCGGCGGGCAAGCGGCCGATCGAGGAGTACGACAAGTGGTCGGGAGACTGGTACACGACGCTATCGCCCGAGCCCTTCGCGGATCTCCTGCGGCCCGGCACCGCCCTCGTGATCGACGACGCCGAGCGGGCCGACGTGGGCTCGATCGGCTCGAACAACATCCTGGCCTGGAAGAGCCGCGGGATGGTCGGCGTGGTCACCAACGCCACCGCACGTGACACGGACGAGATCGTGACCGAGAAGGTGCCGCTGTACTTCCGCCGCCCGGGCCGCGGCATCCGCCCCGGCCGGAACGAGATCGAGTCCGTGAACCGCCCGATCGTCTGCGGGGGAGTGCTCGTGGTGCCGGGAGACGTGATCGTGGCCGACGGCGACGGCGTCCTCGTCGTTCCCCGCGCGGTCGCCCCCGACGTGGCCCGCTATGCGAAGGTCATCCTCGAGGGCGACAAGGACGGCCGGCGCAAGCTCTACGAGAAGCTGGGCCTTCCGCCCGACCCCTCCATCAAGTAGACGAGAGGCCAGCCGCGGCCGCGCCGCCTCCGGCTCCGCCCCGTCGGAGCAGGAGGAAGACGGCGAGGTAGAACAGCAGGGCGACCGCCAGCAGGAAGCGGAAGCCGAGGATGAGCGAGAGGTACTCCGCGGTGCCCCCGAGGACCGCGCCGAGAACGTTCGAGCCGTAGGCCTCGTACAGGCGTGTCTCGTTCTCGATGAGCCGCGCGAAGATCAGGCCCCCGAAGTAGACCGGGCCCAGGAAGAGAGCGACGGCCGCGATCGCCCGCGCCCAGGGGGAAAGTCCGAGGAGCGCGTCCGCGGGCAGGGTCGCCGCGGCGAGGATGAGGGCGGCGAGAAGCGCCATGCAGGCGCCGATGGGCACCCGCCACCGGGCGGCGGTGAGGTTGCCCAGCAGGACCAGGACGAGGATCCCGGCGAACACCACGGTGTTGACCCACCAGGTCGAGCCGTAGAGCAGGGCCATGCGCACCACGTTGCTCGTCTCCAGCAGGAAGAAGGCGGCGCCGAGGAAGAAGTAGGGCAGGCGGACCCGGCGCTCACCGCGGGGGAGGACGAGGAGGGCGGCGGCGCTCATCGCCATGGCCACCAGGAGGAAGAAGACGTTGTGACCGGGAATGCGCCGCTCGCGGAGGTACAGGAACGGCCAGTCGTCGGTCGGCACGAGGGCGCGGCGGCGGGGAATCTCCGCCGGCGGCGCCGCCCGCTCGTTCAGGTAGAGGACGCCGTTGGCGTACCCCTCCCGGTCCCTCGTGAACAGGGTGGGGCGGGAGAAGGCGCGATCGAGGAGGGCGAGGATCCGCTCGTGGATCCACACCTGGTTGCTCGCGAAGCTGAGGGCGACACGCCCGCCCGGGACGAGGAGCCGCCGCACCTCGGCCATCGCCTCCTGCGTGTAGACGAAGTTGTCGAGCCGCACCGAGGAGAAGGCGGACAGCAGGCGGTGGCTGTCCAGGAAGCCGAAGACCACGAGCGCGTACCGGCCGCTCGGGGCGCGGTTGAAGAAGGACCGCGCGTCGTCGATCACGAGGGTCACGCGGGGGTCGGCGTAGGGCCGCTCCGCGTGGAGCCTCTGCCCGAGGCCGGCGATGGCGGGGTCGATCTCGACCGCGGTCACCGGCCGGTCCGTCTGGCGCAGGGCGGCCGCCACGTCGTTCCCGGTGCCGGCCCCCACCACCAGCACGTCGCCCGGAGGCAACGCCCCCATCCCCGTGTAGTCCGCGTACGGTGCGTCGTAGAACGACCGCCACTCGGAGAGGAAGGCGTGCTCCCGCGGCCGCGGCCGGAGGTCCAGCATCATCTGGTAGAAGTCGTTGTTCACCGTCAGCACGTGGCCCACCGTCTCCCCGAGCTCGACGAAGCCGCGGGTGCCGGCGTCCACGACCCGGGTGAGCGGCTCCACCGAGATGCGGTAGTAGGGGGACCAGACGTAGCGCTGCGACTCCGCGTGGGTGGCCGCCACGAGGGCCACCCCGAGGAGCGCGGCGAGCGCC
>JBGPQQ010000131.1:0-7988 GCA_041489115.1 Vicinamibacteria bacterium
AGGGCCGGGTCGGGGCGCACGCCCACCACCCCGAGGACCGACTGCGTACCGCGCAGGGGAACCCACACCGCGGAGGCGCCGGGGAGGGTGTCGGTGCCGAGCCCGGCCGCGCGCCCGTGGTCGAAGACCCACTGGGCCACCGCTCGGTCGCGGGCGTCGCCCGTCTCCGTCTCCGCGCTCGCGGGCACGAGGGCGCCGCCGGGCCCGGGCACGAGGACGGACACCGGGCCGTCGAAGACGTCGGAGACGTGCCGGGACGCGACGCGCGCGACCTCCTCGACCGTCCGCGCCGCGGCCAGGTCGCGGCTCATGGCGTAGAGCACCTGGGTGCGCTGCTCCCGGTGCCGTGCCGCGTCGGCCTGGGCCCGCACGCGCGCGGCCAGCGTGCTGATCAGCAGGCTCACCAGCAGCATCACTCCGAACGTGACCACGTACTGGGTGTCGGCCACCGCGAAGGTCAGGTACGGCGGCACGAAGAAGAAGTCGAACGCCGCGACGCTCAGGAGGGCGGTCGTGGCGGACGGTCCCCGCCCGTACCGCGAGGCGACGAACGCCACCCCGAGCAGGTAGACCATGACCAGGTTGGAGCGGTCGAAGCGCCCGAGCGCCGCCCAGCAGGCGAGCGTGCAGACGAGGACGACCGCCGCCGACCACAGGTACTGGACCGGCTTCGTCGGGCGGCGTCCCAGGATCGGGCGCGCGGGCTGCGGCTCGCCGCCGCGCTCGCCCGAGATGATGTAGACGTCCACCTCGCCGCTGCCCCGCACGATCTCGTCGAGGAGCGACCCCCGCAAGCGGTCGCGCCATCGGCCGTGGGCCGGCTTGCCCACCACGATCTTGCTGATGTTGCGCTGGCGCGCGAACGTCAGAAGGGCCTCGCTCACGCTGTCGCCGGAAAGGACGGCGGTCTCCGCGCCGAGCTGCTCGGCCAGCTTGGTGGTGGCGGCGAGCGCCTCGCGCTCGGCGGGCGAGAGCGGGGGCTGCGCGGGGCTCTCGACGGACACCACGATCCACTCCGCCCGCAGCCGGGCGGCCATGCGCCGTGCGGCCCGCACGAGCCGGTCGCTCTCCGGGTTGGGCCGCACGCAGACGAGGATCCGCTCGGCCACCGGCCAGGTCTCCTCGATCGCGTGGTCCCGGCGGTAGTCGCGGACATCGGCGTCGACGCGCTCGGCGGTGCGCCGCAGTGCCAGCTCGCGCAGCGCGAGGAGGTTGCCCCGCCGGAAGAAGCTCTTGACGGCCTGCGCGGCCCGGTCCTTCAGGTAGACCTTGCCCTCGGCCAGACGCTTCAGGAGATCCTCCGCGGGCAGGTCGACGAACTCCACCTCCTCCGCGTCGTCGAGGAGGCGGTCGGGAACGGTCTCCCGCACCGCCACCCCCGTGACCTGGTTCACGAGGTCGTTGAGACTCTCGAGGTGCTGCACGTTCAGCGTCGTGTAGACGTTGATGCCGGCCTCGAGGAGCTCGACCGCGTCTTGCCACCGCTTCGCGTGGCGGGACCCCGGGGCGTTGGTGTGGGCGAGCTCGTCGAGGAGGAGGAGCGCCGGCTTGCGGGCGAGAGCGGCGTCCAGGTCGAGCTCGCGGAGGCGCGTGCCGCGGTACTCGACCGCCCGCGGGAGAAGGCGCTCCAGGCCCTCGCCGAGGGAGGCGGTCTCGGCCCGCCCGTGGGTCTCCACCCAGCCGACGACGACGTCGACGCCCTCGGTCCTCTTCGCGCGCGCAGCCTCGAGCATGGCGTAGGTCTTGCCCACGCCGGGCGAGGCGCCGAAGAAGATCTTCAGCCGGCCGCGGGACGTGCGAGACTCCTCGGCCGTCACACGCCGCAGGAGCACGTCGGGATCGGGGCGCTCGCCGCTCATCCTCGGGTCGGCCGCCAGACTACTCCGAGGGCGGCGCTTCGGGAAGCCCCGTGGTCACGGCGGGGGTGCCCCGCCCGCCGGCGCCGAGCCCGCCCGGGCGAGGACCACCGCCAGCAGCCGGGCCACGCCAGAGAGGGTCCGTCGCGCCTCGGCGCTCGCGGGCTTCCCGTTTCCCCAGACGTCGAGCCAGCCGACCTGACGGCCCCCGGCCACGAGGGCGAGCCGTGCCCCTTCCTGCGGCAGCGGCTGGCCGCTCCGGTCCGGAGCCGCGGGCGCCGCCAGGGCGTCCAACCCCAGACTCCGGGCGGGCACCGGCATGCCGTGAGCCCGCTCGGTGGCCGCGACGACGTTGCCCCGGGTGTCGCGGACGACGGCCGCGGCGAGAGGGAGCACACCTCGGGAGGCGTCGAGCACTCGCGTGAGGGCGAGGTCGGTGGGGACGCCCTTCTCGAGCTGTTCCAGGCCGGAGTGGACGAGCTCCAGCTGTTCGCGGCTCGCCCGCCGCGACGTCACCCTCTCGCCTCTCTGCGAGCCGACTGCGGCCGCGATCAAGCCGCAGACCGTCAGCCCCAGGAAGGCGATCACGTCGTGCTTGTCCGCGATCGAGAGCCTCAGGTAGGGCTGGGTGAGGAAGAAGTCGAGGCTGAGGGCCGAGCACAGAGCTGTCGCCACGGCGGCCGCGCGGCCGCCCAGCTCGGCCACGAGGATGGTGAGCGCCATGAACAGGAAGGTGAAGTTGGACGCGGTGGTGAAGCCGCGCAGGGGGACGAGGGCCATGCCGAGCAGCACGGCGGCAAGAGGGCCTCCCGCCAGATAGATCAGGCGATCGCCGTTCTGGTCTTCCATGACGTCAGGTCCTCCCGGCGGGGCGGCCGAAGCGGCGGTCAAGGTCCAGGTTCAGCCGGAGGACGTTGACTCGGGGCTCGCCGAGCAGGCCGAGAGTCCGTCCCTCCGTCCGCGCGTCGACCAGGGTCTGCACGCCGCCCACCGGGACGCCCCGCGCCGCGGCCACGCGCGCCGTCTGCCACTGCGCTGCGGCCGGGCTCAGGTGGGGGTCGAGGCCGCTCGCGGACGTCGTCACCAGCTCGACAGGCACGGCCGCGGGCGCCCGCGGGTTCTCGGCCCGCAGGCGCGTCACGTCGGCGGCGACGCGATCCCGGAGCTTCTGCGAGGTCGGGCCGAGGTTCGAGCCCGACGAGTTGGCCGCGTCATAGCCGTCCCCTGCCGCAGAGGGCCGCGGCTGGAAGTAGGCCGGGCTCCTGAAGCCCTGGGCGATCAGCTCGGAGCCCACCACCCGCCCCTCGGCCGAGACCACGCTGCCGTTTGCCCGCCACGGGAAGAGGACCTGGGCCACTCCGGTGACGATCAACGGGTAGGCGAGGCCGGTGAGTACGAGCGTGGCCACGGTCATGCGTACGGCGACGACCAGTTCCTTCTTCAAGGGACTCCTCCTCAGACGAGCCCGACGAGGCTCAGCACGACATCGACGATCTTGATGCCGACGAATGGCGCGACGACGCCCCCGACACCGTAGATGAGGAGCGAGCGGCGCAGCAGCGCCGCCGCCCCCAGCGGGCGGTAGCGCACGCCCCGAAGGGCGAGCGGGATCAGGGCCACGATGATCAGGGCGTTGAAGATGACCGCCGACAGGATCGCGCTCTCCGGCGAGGTGAGGCGCATGACGTTGAGGGGCGCAATCTCCGGGAACGCCACCATGAACATCGCGGGCAGGATGGCGAAGTACTTCGCCACGTCGTTCGCAATCGAGAACGTGGTAAGGCAGCCGCGGGTCATCAGGAGCTGCTTACCGACCTCGACCACCTCGAGGAGCTTCGTGGGGTTGCTGTCCAGGTCCACCATGTTGCCGGCTTCCCGGGCCGCCTGGGTGCCGGTGTTCATCGCGATCGCGACGTCCGCCTGGGCGAGGGCGGGGGCGTCGTTCGTGCCGTCGCCGGTCATGGCCACGAGCTTCCCCTTGGCCTGCTCCTCCCGGATGAGGGCGAGCTTCATCTCCGGCGTGGCCTCGGCGAGGAAATCGTCGACGCCCGCCTCCGCCGCGATCGCCGCTGCGGTGAGGGGGTTGTCGCCCGTGATCATGACCGTGCGCAGCCCCATCGTCCGGAAGCGGGCGAAGCGCTCCTTGATCCCGCCCTTCACGATGTCCTTGAGGTGGACGACCCCGAGGACGCGGAACCCGTCCGATACTGCGAGCGGCGTGCCGCCCGACTTCGAGATCGTGGCCGCCGCCTGCTCGACTTCCGGCGGTACCTGGCCCCCGAGCGCCGCCACGTGCCGCGCGATCGCGTCCACCGCGCCCTTGCGGATCACCCGGCCGTCGAGGTCGCAGCCGCTCATCCGGGTCTGGGCCGAGAACGGCACGAAACGGGCCTCCGGTTGTTTCAGCTCACGGCCCCTGAGGCCGTAGTGCTCCTTGGCCAGCACCACGATCGACCGGCCCTCCGGCGTCTCGTCGGCGAGGCTCGCGATCTGGGCGGCGTTCGCCAGATCCTCCATGCGTGTGCCGGGTGCGGGGACGAACTCGCTCGCCATCCGGTTGCCGAGGGTGATCGTTCCCGTCTTGTCGAGGAGCATGGTGTCGACGTCGCCCGCCGCCTCGACCGCGCGCCCGCTCATGGGGATCACGTTGTGCCGGATGAGCCGGTCCATGCCCGCGATCCCGATGGCGGACAGGAGTCCCCCGATCGTGGTGGGGATCAAGCACACGAGCAGTGCGACGATGACGGTCGAGGAGAAGCGCAGGCCGGAGTAAAGGCCGAACGGCACGAGCGTCACGCACGCGATCAGGAAGATGATCGTCATGCCGGCGAGGAGCACGGTGAGGGCGATCTCGTTCGGCGTTTTCTGGCGCCTCGCCCCCTCCACGAGGCCGATCATCCGGTCGAGGAAGGACTCGCCCGGGTTGGCGTCGATCCGCACAACGATCCGGTCGGAGAGGACCTTGGTGCCCCCGGTGACCGCGGAGCGGTCGCCGCCGCTCTCGCGGATGACGGGAGCCGACTCGCCGGTGACGGCCGACTCGTCTACGGACGCGATGCCCTCGATCACCTCGCCGTCGCCGGGGATGATCTCGCCCGCCTCGACCACGACCACGTCGCCCTTGCGCAGCGTCGAGGCGGGGACTCGCTCCTCGCGCCCGTCCGCGAGCTTCCGGGCCATCGTCTCCTGGCGCAGCCCGCGGAGCGCCGCGGCCTGGGCCTTGCCCCGGCCCTCGGCCAGCGCCTCGGCGAAGTTCGCGAAGAGGACGGTGAACCAGAGCCAGAGGGTCACCTGGCCCGTGAACCAGGTCGGGGGCGCCCCCGCGGCGGGCGCCACGGCGTCGCGGATCCAGAGGAGGGTGGTGAGAACGCTCCCGATCTCCACGACGAACATGACCGGGTTCTTCACCATCACCCGCGGATCGAGCTTGCGCACGCCGTCCACGAGCGCAGAGCGGGGGTCCCAGGGGGACACGGCGCGGACCCCCTTGTCGCTCACGTTCAGAGCACCTTTCCGGACTGCATCAGGAAGTGCTCGACGATCGGGCCGAGGCCGAGCACCGGGAAGAAGGTCAGAGCACCCACGATTACGATCACGCCCACGAGGAGAGCGGCGAAGAGAGGGCCGTTCGTCGGCAGCGTGCCGGGGCCGGGCGGGACCGACTTCTTCCCGGCCAGGACGCCGGCGACGGCCAGCGCGGGCACGATCATCAGGAAGCGCCCGACCAGCATGGCGATGCCGAGCGCGACGTTGTACCAGGGCGTATTGGCGTTCAGGCCGGCGAATGCCGATCCGTTGTTGCCGGTGGCGCTGGTGACGGCGTAGAGGATCTCGGTGAGCCCGTGGGGGCCCCCGTTGTTGAGCGACGACAGGCCGTAGGGCACGACGCTCGACCAGGCGGTGAAGGCCAGGATCACGAGCGGGAAGATGAGCACGTAGAGCATGGCGAGCTTCACCTCCCGCGTCTCGATCTTCTTGCCCAGGTACTCGGGGGTGCGGCCCACCATGAGGCCAGCGATGAACACCGACAGGATCGCCATCACCAGGATGCCGTAGAGGCCCGCCCCCACGCCGCCGAAGACCACCTCGCCGAGCTGGATGTTGAAGAGCGGCACCAGGCCCCCGAGCGGGGTGAAGCTGTCGTGCATCGCGTTGACCGCGCCGCACGAGGCGTCGGTCGTCACCGTGGCGTAGAGGGCGGAGTTAGCGACACCGAAGCGCACCTCCTTGCCCTCCAGGTTCCCGGGGCCGGCCTCCACTCCCTGGGCGCCCAGGACCGGGTTCCCGCGCGCCTCCGCCCAGTAGGCCACGGTGACCCCCGCGAAGAAGAGAAACGCCATCGCCCCGAAGATCGCCCAGCCCTGCCGCTGGTCCCTCGCCATGCGCCCGAACGTGAACGTGAGCCCGGCCGGGATCGCGAAGATCAGGAGCATCGACAGGAAGTTCGTGAGGGGGTTCGGGTTCTCGAAGGGGTGGGCCGCGTTCGCGTTCATGAAACCGCCGCCGTTCGTCCCGAGCTGCTTGATGACCTCCTGCGAGGCCACCGGGCCCATCGCGATCACCTGCCTTCCGCCCTCGAGGGTGGTGACCACCTGGTAGGGCGCGAGGTTCTGGATCACCCCCTGCGAAACAAAGACCAGGGCGAGGACGACCGAGATCGGCAGCAGGATGTAGACGGTGGCGCGGGTGAGGTCCACCCAGAAGTTGCCGATCGTGCCCGGGCCCTTGCCGTCGCCGCGGCGGGTGAGGCCGCGGGCGAGGGCCACCGCGACGGCGATGCCGGCCGCGGCCGAGATGAAGTTGTGCCAGGCGAGGCCGGCCATCTGGCTGAGGTAGCTCATCGTGGTCTCGCCCACGTAGCCCTGCCAGTTGGTGTTGGTCGTGAAGCTCGCCGCGGTGTTGAAGGCCGAGCGGGCCTCGACGGGGCCGAGCCCCTGCGGGTTCAGGGGCAGCACGTGCTGGAGACGCTGGATGGCGTAGGTCACGAGCAGCGTGAACGCGCTGAAGGCGAGGAGCCCCGCCGTGTAGGCCTGCCACGACTGCTCGCGCCCGTCCACGCCGCCCAGCCGGTAGACGAACCGCTCCAGCCAGCCGAGCGGCCGGCGCAGGAAGTGGCCCTCGCCCTCGAGGACGCGATGCATGAAAGCGCCGAGGGGCGCCGTCAGCGCGAGGACGGCGGCGAAGAAGAGGAGGATCTGGACCCATCCGTTGGCGGTCAAGGGCGCCTCTCCCTAGTCAGAACCGCTCGGACTTCAGCAGCGCGTACGCGAGGTACGCCAGCAGCAGCAGCGACAGCAGCAAGCCGACGACGTACTCGGGGGTCATGCGTCACCTCTTCCGGCGCACGAGCGCGTCGGCGAAGAGCCCGGCCAGGGCGACGACGACGAGCGTCGAGGCGCCGAGCACGGCCAGGACGAGCAGGACGACGCGGAGGAGGCTCACCGCGCTCCCCCTAGATACGTTCGCAGGCCCGGACGTAGAGCCAGGCCAGGAGGAAGAAGGCCAGCGTCAGCGCGACCACCAGCAGGTCGTTCATGGAGCACCACCCCTGCTCGAAGGTAGGCCCCCGGCCGTCAAGATGGTGTCAGGACGCGGGCGGGAGGCATCAAGACGGCATCAAGACTGAGCCGTTCGATCCGGGGACTCCCGGGAGCGCACTGCTCATCATCCCGCCCGGAGGAGCCTCCACGAATCCGCATGGACGTGTGTCCGAGCTCCGCGCGTCGACGGGTACGTGGTGCCGCTGGATCCGAACCAGATCGCCGGCTAGCTTCCCGGGAAGGCGATCAGATTCATGAAGACGAAGATCAACAGGTTCCCGACGTCGGACAGGATGTGCGAGAGGATCGGCCAGCGCAGGCTGCGGGTGTTCAGATAGATCAAGCTGTAGGCCAGGCTGATGGCGGCCACGATGCCTCAGAAGGGCACAAACACCATCGGCCGGGAGAAGACGCCCCACATCAGCGGGTGGATGGCCGTGAATAGCACGGCCGTGTACGCCACGCCGAGGGCGCGCCGCCGGCCAAAGGCATCCAGCAGCAGTCCGCGCCAGTAAAGCTCTTCCAGCGAGCCGTTCACGACCGCGACGCCCAGCCAAAGCACCACCAGCAGCGGGGATTGAAGCAGGCCCAG
>JBGPQQ010000132.1:0-7984 GCA_041489115.1 Vicinamibacteria bacterium
ATGTCGGCCAGCCGGTCGGCGGAGAGCGCCACCAGCCCCTCGATCTGCGCTCTCTGGCGGTCGAGGCTGAGCTGGTCGGCGACCCACAGGATGGCCGCGGCCCCGAGCCCGAGCCCGAGCCCCATGCGCACGGCGAGGCGCCTCCAGGGTCGGAGGCGCCTCGCGACGGAGGTGGCGGTCTGGAGCGGCGTCGTCTAGCTCCTCACGGGAACGGCGGCCAGCGTGCCGGCGGGCGACGGCCCGGCCGAGGCCAGGAGCTCCGGCTCCTCGACCACCGGCATGATCGGCAGGAAGCGGACGGCGAGGCCGAAGGCGGCGAAGCCGATCCCGACCAGCATCAGGGTGATGATCCCTTCCGCCACGGTCGGCACGTAGTGCCCGCCTTGGGCCCCCTCGAGACCGGTGATGCTCACGTTCAGGCGATTCACCACGAAGCCGGCCACCACCAGGACGGCGGCCCCGTAGAGCCGCTCGGAGTTGCGGCGCACGGCCGGGAAGGCCAGGAGCGCCATCGGAAGGATAACCCCGATCGCAAACTCGAGCTGGAAGAAGGCGGCCTCGCGGCTGCCCGTGAAGATCTCGCCGATCACCCCGCGGTGGGCCATGTCGAGGAGGCGCGCCGCGCCGTACACGCCGAGCGCGACGCAGAGGGCCCGGCCGATCGACATCAGGAGCGGCATCTCTAGCCCGCGCCCGAGGGCGCGGGAGGAGAGGCGGGACTCGACGATCATCATGGCGAGGCCGCCCGCGATCGCCGACAGATAGAACATCCACGGCAGCAGCGGCGAGTACCAGAGCGCGTGGAGCTTGCCCGGGGTGATCAGGTAGAAGGTGCCGAGCGACGACTGGTGCAGCGTCGAGATGATGGCGCCCGCGATCACGAGGGGCACCGTGGCCGCGTGCTGGACGGCGACGGCGCGCTTCCAGCCGAGCCGCTCGAACACGATGCCCGAGAACTCGAGGGCGAGGACGGTGAGGTACAGCATCACGCACCAGGACACCTCGAACATCGCCGAGCGCGGGTTCCACATCACCATCGGGTGCCAGATGTTCCAGGGCTTGCCGAGGTCGTACATCAGGCCCACTGCGACGAGGATGTAGCCGAGGAAGGCGGTCAGGATGGTCGGCCGCACGATCGGCTTGAAGCGCTTCAGGTTGAAGACGTAGACGGCGGTCGTGATCGTGAAGCCGCCGGCGGCGAGGCCGACCCCGCACAGCACGTCGAAGCCGACCCACAGGCCCCAGGGGAACTTGTCGGAGAGGTTGGTGACGGCGCCGAGGCCCTTCCAGTAGCGCAGCACGGTGACGACCGATGCCGCGGCCAGGATCACGCCGAAGAAGTAGGTCCAGAAGCCCGGCCGGAAGCGTTCGTCTCGTCGCATGCTCGTCACTCCTTCCCGCCGCGCTCGGCCGCCGCCACGTCCTGGCGCCGGTGGGTGATCCAGTAGATGGCGGAGAGGCCCACGCAGCCGAACCCGACGACCTTCGGGATCTTCGAGAGGGCCGCCCAGGTGAGGTTCGGCAGCGGCTCGGTGCCGAGGCCGACCTTCATCCCGAGCTGCTCGAAGGGGACGGGGGAGAGGACGAACACGTTCGTCCCGCCCACCTCGTGCTCGCCGTAGACCTCGGGGTGGTAGGTCCCGGGGTTCTCCGCGATGCGCTTCTTCGCCTCGGCCAGCAGCTCCTCGCGGGTGCCGGCGACCGTCGCCTCGGCCGGGCAGGCCTCGGCGCACGCGGTGATCCTGCCTTCCTTCTGGCGGTCGATGCAGCCGTCGCACTTGCGCACGGTCGGCACCGGCTTCGACCACTCGTAGCGCGGCACGCTGAAGGGGCAAGCGATCATGCAGTACCGGCAGCCCAGGCACTTCGAGGCGTCGTACACGACGGGGCCGAGCTCCGTCTTGTGGAAGGCGCCCACCGGGCACGCGCTCGCGCAGCTCGGGTCGGCGCAGTGCATGCACATGCGGCGCAGGTAGCGGTCGTCGCCCTTGTCGAGGACCACGGTGTAGGTGACGGCGTCCATCTCCGTCTCCTCGCCGCTGCCGGGGAAGCCGTGCGATTCCTTGCACGCCTTCGCGCACGCGTGGCAGCCGATGCACCGGGTCACGTCGAAGAGCAGCGCCCGCGACTTCGAGTTGGGAAGGAAGGCCATGGTGGTTCTCCTCGGTCGTGGGCCGGCGCTACGTCAGCAGGAACTCGTGGACGAGCCGGTCCCAGTCCGCCTTCGGGAGGTGGTGGCCCAGGTCGGCGGCGGGCTCGCCGCCGTCCTGCAGCACCGAGCCGGAGAAGGCCATGAGCCGCAGCTCGAGGGCCTCGCGGCTGTCCTCCATCCACTTGCGGGCCAGGCGGCCCGAGAGCAGGTTGCGGAGGTTGTCGGCGAGGTTCGGGGCCTTCACCTTGAGCACCCAGCCGCGGCCGTACGGGTCCTCGCCGGCGAGGCCAGGCTGCTCGGCCAGGTCGCGGTTCACCTCGACCACCTCGCCCTCGACGGGGGAGAGGAGCTCGGCCACCTTGCCCTCGAGCTTCATGGCGAACGCCCGGCCGCCCTGGTGCATCCAGTCGCCGCGCGAGGGGACCTTCACAGTGGCCGCGGGGCCGATCAGCCGGCGGGCGAAGTCGTCCACGCCGACGAGGACCGTGTCCGCATCCAGCGGGCGGGCCCAGGTATGCCCGCGGTGGTAATAGAGCGTCTCGGGCATCTGGTAGCCGGCCACCCACGTGGGCTCGAGCGCAGGAATGGCGGCTGCCGCGAGGGCCTTCGACTCACGGGCGAGCCGATGGCGGGTCACCAGGTAGTCCATGGTGATGAGAGCAGCGAAAAACGCGAGAACGAGCAAGACGGTCATGACCGCACCTCCAGCCGCCCCTACTGCAAGACGGAGGCCTGTTTCTCAACAGGAGTGTTGAGAACCTCGCAAGCGATTGACTGCTCTCGAGAACAGCGAACGTCGCGAAGCTCGACACCATCATGCGAACCGTTGAGAATGCTGACACCCAGTCCTGGCGTCACCAGCCCTGGCGCTCGGAAGCGTCCCTTTTCCAGAGGTTGTGTGTGTTCGTTGAAGAAATCAGCGACCCGTTGAAGGATTCAACAGTCGGTACTAGGCCGTGGCTCGACGAACCCAGCCCCGGATGGCTCGCCTGCCTCGACCCCCTCGGCCCCGCCCCTCTCCTTCACCGTCTTCTCGAGCGCCTCGCGCACCGCCTGGCCCCCGTTCGAGAGGCACCCATGACCTGTGCCACGACCTCCCGGACCGCGCGATCAACCTCCGCCGAGAGCCCCTCGCTCTCGCGTGAATGCGCGGCCTCGATCGCGTAGATGACGAGGTGCTTTGGAAGCCTGCCCAGCGCGCGCGCGAGGCCGATCGCGGCGGAGACGCCAAGTGAGTGAGTGGACGCGTGCTGGAGCCTCGCGACGCGGTCGATCTCGCTGGGACCGATGCGGTGGACACTGCCCGGGGAACCCGCCCCGCGGCAGGCGTCCACGAGGACGACGTCATCGAAGCCAGTCCACGCATCCATGAGAGCGGTGGCTTCTCCGGTGCACTCGCGCACTTCGAAGGCGCAATCGTTTCGGGCGATCAGCCTTCGTGCGACGGCCCTGCCGGCCCCGTCGTCGCCGCGGTCGGGGTTGCCGACACCGATCACGAGCCGGCGCGTCAGTCCTCCCGCAGGTCCAGCTTCAGGAAGTGGGTCGCGCAGGAGATGCAGGGGTCGTAGTTGCGGATGGCCTGCTCGCACTTCCGGGTGAGCTCGTCCTTCGGCAGGTCGAGGACGGTCGGCACGAAGTGCCAGAGGTCGTTCTCGATCGTCTTCTGGTTCTGCGAGGTGGGCGGGACGATCTTCGCCGACTGCACGAGACCCTTCGCGTCGATGCGGTACCGGTGGTAGAGCATCCCGCGCGGGGCCTCGGAGGCGCCGTGGCCAGTGCCGTCCCGCGGTGGCACGTCGACCGCGGGCGGCTCGGGCGGCTCGTAGCCGTCGATGATCCGCAGCGCCTCGTGGCACGCGAAGACGAGCTCCACCGCGCGGACCACGATGCTCTTGAACGGGTTGCGGCACACGGTGCCGAGGCCGGCTGCCCTCGCCGCTTCCTGCGCGACTCCCGGCAGCCGGTCGAAGTTCAGGCTGTACCGCGCGAGCGGCCCCACGTGGAAGGCACCGTGGCCCTTGTGGACCGAGTGAAGGGCGTTCGAGTGGGGGACGTGCTCCTCGATGAAATGCTCCTCGTACTCGGAGATCGGGATGTCGAGGCCCTTGCTCGAGACGATCCGCCCCTCGTTGAACGGGTACTCGTCGGGGTGGCGCAGCGAGACGAACTCGTAGTCCTGCTCGAAGTCGGGAAACTCGAGAGAGGCGGCGAAGCGCACCGTCTCGAGCGAGAGGTCGAGGGCGCGCTTCAGCCGCTCGGCGCTCGGCCCGAGCTCCCGGCGCGTCGGGGCGCGGTAGAAGCCGCCCACCTTCACGTTGATCGGGTGGATCTCGCGCCCGCCGACCAGGGTCACGAGGTCGTTGCCGATCTTCTTGAGCTCGAGCGCCTTCTTCACCACCTCGGCGTGGTCGGCGGCCATGTGGATGGCGCTCTCGTAGCCGAGGAAGTCCGGGGCGTGGAGCATGTAGACGTGAAGGGCGTGGGACTCGATCCACTCCCCGCAGTAGAGGAGGCGACGCAGCGCGCGCAACGTCCCCTCGACCTTCACCCCGCAGGCGGCCTCCATGGCGTGGATGGAGCTCATCTGGTACGCGACCGGGCAGATCCCGCAGATGCGGGCGGTGATGTCCGGCACCTCGCGGAAGTCGCGGCCCCGCAGGAAGGCCTCGAAGAAGCGGGGCGGCTCGTAGATGCGGAGCTTGACGTCGGCGACCTTGCCCCCGCGCACGTGCACGGTGAGGCCGCCCTCGCCCTCCACGCGGGCCAGGGCGTCGACGACCACGGTCTTGCTACGTGCGCTCGTGCTCATAGGCGTCGCTCGCCATCCGGAAGGGTGCGGAGTAGGCGTTGTAGGTGCGGAAGGCCCGGACGAGGTCGGGCCGGCTCGCGCCCAGGTACTGCTGCCACCAGCCGCCGAGGGATGCCGTGTTCGGCGACTCGGCGGGGCCGAAGCAGCCGTAGCAGCCGCGGAGGTAGGACGGGCAGAGCGCGCCGCAGCCGGCCTGGGTGACCGGCCCGAGGCAGGGCGTGCCGTGGGCCGCCATCACGCAGACGGTGCCCCGACGCTTGCACTCGAGGCACACGGAGTAGGTCGGGATGTTGGGACGGCGCCCGCGCAGGAAGGCCCCGAGCACCTCGACGAGCTGCGCCTTGCTGATGGGGCAGCCGCGCAGCTCAAAGTCCACCCTGACGTGCTGGGAGATCGGAGTCGAGGCGTCGAGCGTGCTGATGTACTCGGGCGTCGCGTACACCGCCGCGGTGAACTCGCGCACGTCCTTGAAGTTGCGCAGGGCCTGGATGCCGCCCGCGGTGGCGCAGGCCCCGATCGTGACGAGGAAGCGGGACTGCTTGCGCACCTGCTGGATGCGCTCCGCGTCGTGGGAGGTGGTGATCGAGCCCTCGACGAGCGTCAGGTCGTAGGGCCCCTTCACGACCTCGCGCGAGGCCTCGAGGAAGTTCGCGATCTGGACCTCGCCCACCACCGCCAGGAGCTCGTCCTCGCAGTCGAGGAGCGAGAGCTGGCAGCCGTCGCAGGAGGCGAACTTGAAGACGGCCAGCTTCGGCTTCGCCGCCACCTCACACCTCCCGCATGCCGAAGAAGCGCTGGATCCGGTCGTAGCGGAAGACCGGCCCGTCCTTGCAGACGAACCAGGGCCCGAACTGGCAGTGGCCGCACACTCCCACCGCGCACTTCATGTTCCGCTCCATGGAAACGAAGATGCTCGCCTCGGAGGTGCCCCGCTGCTGCAGGGCCTGGGAGGCGTAGCGGATCATGACCTCGGGCCCGCAGATGAAGGCCATGGCGCTCTGGGGGTCGAAGGGGGAGCGCTGGACCATCTTCGTCACGACGCCCACCGAGCCCTGCCACTCCATGGTGGCGCGGTCCACGGTGACGTCGACGACGACGTCGAAGCGGCTGCGCCACTCGCGCAGCTCCTTCGGGTACAGCATGTCCCGCGGGGTCCGCGCCCCGTAGAGGAGCACCACGCGGCCGTAGAGCCCGCGGTGCAGGAGCACGTAGTAGAGCGCCGGCCGGATGGGGGCGAGGCCGATCCCGCCCGCGATGAGGATGACGTCGTGGCCGTGGGCCTGGTCCACCGGCCACGCCGTGCCGAAGGGCCCGCGCACGCCCACCCAGTCGCCCCTCTCGAGCTTCTGCATGGCGCGGGTCGTGGCCCCGACCGCGCGGATCGTGTGCACGAGAATCTCGGGCTTCGCGGGGTCGCCGCTGATCGAGATCGGGACCTCGCCCACCCCGAAGACGTAGAGCATGTTGAACTGGCCGGGGGCGAACGGGCGGATCTTCGCCCCCGCCACCGGAGCCAGGGTCAGGGTGAAAGTGTCGCCCGTCTCCTTCGTGACGTGGCGCACCACGAACGGCTCCGGCCGCATCGGGTCGGACGCGGAGACGGTGGCCGGAGCCGGCTCAGTCGTTGCCATAGAGGTCCAGGAGCTGCATGCGGGTCGCCTCGAGGCGCGAGACCACGACCTCGGTGAACCGCCGCAGCAGCTGGAATCCCAGCGCCGGGTCCTTCTCGCACTTCGTGCGCAGGCACGCCCCGTCGAGCGAGAGAGCCCGCACGGCGTTGAGCGCGCGCGCGTCGAAGCGCGCCTTGTAGGGCGGGAAGAGCCACGACCAGCCCAGCATCTCGCCGCCCTCGATCGTCTCGATGGTCACCGGCCCCTTGTTGGGGACGAAGACCTCGACCGCCACCTTGCCCTCCCGGACCAGGAAGAAGCGGTCGGCGGCCTCCCCCTCCCGGAAGATGAACTCCCCCGGCTGGAAGACGACGTTGGCGACGCACCCCACGACGGTGTCCAGGTGCGGCTCGGAGAGGTCCTTGAAGAAGGGGTGCTCCGCGAGGACCTTCTCGAAGGTATGGATCGTCACGGTCAACTCCCTTGTGCTTCGCCCTGGCGAACCGCCCGGGCCTCCACGGTGATGTCGATGCCCACCGGGCACCACGTGATGCAGCGCCCGCAGCCGACGCAGCCGGAGACCCCGAACTGGTCGTGCCACGTCGCCAGCTTGTGGGTGATCCACTGCCGGTAGCGCGCCCCCCCGGAGGTGCGCACGCTGCCGCCGTGGACGTAGGAGAACTCCTGCGAGAAGCAGGAGTCCCAGATGCGCCGCCTCTCGGTGGCCGTGCCCAGGAGGTCGGTCTCGTCCTCGACCGTCGCACAGAAGCAGGTGGGGCAGACCATCGTGCAGTTGGCGCAGGCGAGGCACCGCTTCGCCACCTCGTCCCACCGCGGGTCCTCGTAGCGGCGGTAGAGGAGCTCCTTGATGCCGGCGGTGTCGAGCGACCGGCCCATGCGCCCCTCCGCCGACGAGACCACCGCCGCCGCGGCCTCGAGGTCCGCGTCCCCGGCGGGGCGGTGGGGCGCGTCCCCGGCCACCTCGGCGCCGCGCTCGGTGCCCACCTCGACCACGAGGTCGTGCCGGCCGGCGCCGATGACCTCGGTGAGCGCCAGGTCGAAGCCGGGGCCCGCCTTCGGCCCCGTTCCCATCGACGCGCAGAAGCAGGTGCCGGCGGGGGAGCCGCAGGAGACCGCGAGCACGAAGGCGGACTCGCGGCGCGAGCGGTAGACGGGGTCGACGAAGGGGCCGCCGAGGAAGACGCGGTCCTGGACGCGGATCGCCGCGAGCTCGCACGGTCGCACGCCCACGAAGGCGTAGCGCGGGGGCGGCGCCGTGTCGGGCTCGGCCACGAAGCCGCCGTCGTCGCGTCGGGCGCGCCAGCGCACGACGGCGGGCGGGTGCAGCCAGCGCTTCCAGGCGTGAGGCCCGACCGCGTAGCCGAAGAAGGCGCCGTCGTCCCGCCGCCGGAG
>JBGPQQ010000133.1:0-7980 GCA_041489115.1 Vicinamibacteria bacterium
GAGCTGCTGCATCTTCCGCTCGGCCCGCGCCATCGCGGCGGTGGTCTCCTGGTTCTTCCGGTCGAAATCGCGTACGACCCAGTGGCCGAGGAGAACGGCGGCGGCGAGGAGAAGGCAGAGGAAGAGGAAGGCCACTGACTGCCAGCCGTTCCCCTGGCGGATGACGATGGTGCGCGGCTCCGAGGGTCCCCACGCGTCGTCTGCCGTGGCTCGCGACCGCCGGTCGGTGAAACACAAGGGTTTCCGGGCCTCCTCGTTACGGATCATCGGGGCCTCCTCGGATCGGTTGTGCGGTGAGCCAGTGCGGCTAGCTTAGCCACGAGCCGGTGCGCTTTGGTTGTGACCAGGCTCACTCAGGGCGTGCTAACGTCCGGCTCGCATGAGCGCACCGCTGGTCGTGTGGGTCCTCGCCCGCCCGGGCGACCCCGGCCTGCACCTGCTCGAGCCGCCGCCCGAGGGCGTGCGGTTCGTGGTCGGGTGGGAGCCGGAGGCGTTCGCCGGGGCGCCGCCGCCGGACGCGCTCCTCGACTGCTGGGCCGGGCCGACCCGGATCGTGGCGGCCCTGCAGAAGGCACCCGACCTGCGGTGGATCCACGCCCGCTCCGCCGGCCTCGACCGCGTGCTCGTGCCGGAGGTCGTCGCGCACCCGGCCGTCCTGACCAACGGACGGGGCGCGTTCAGCCCCGCCCTGGCGGAGTTCGTCCTCGCCGCGCTCCTCTTCTTCGCGAAGGACCTGCGGCGTCTCGTGGCACAGCAGGCCGCGGGCGCGTGGACGGCGTTCGACATGGAGAGGCTAGAGGGGCGCACCGTCGGGATCGTGGGCTACGGCGACATCGGGCGGGCGGTCGCGGCGAGGCTCCGGCCGCTCGGGGTGGAGATCCTCGCCCTGCGCCGACGGCCCGACCTCTCGCGCGCGGACCCGCTCACCGAGGTGTTCCCGCCCGAGCGGCTCCTCGAGCTGATGGCCCGGTCGGACGGCGTTGTCGTCGCCGCTCCGCTCACGCCGCAGACGCACCGCCTCGTCGGACCCGACGCCATCGCCGCGATGAAGAGGACCGCGGTCCTCGTCAACGTCGGGCGCGGGCCCGTCGTGGACGAGCCCGCGCTGGTCGAAGCCCTCGAGCAGGGTCGGATCCGGGGCGCCGCGCTCGACGTGTTCGAGACCGAGCCGCTGCCCGCGGAGAGCCCGCTCTGGCGCCTGCCCAACGTGCTCCTCTCGCCGCACTGCGCCGACCACGTGCCCGGCTGGGTGGACGAGGCGATGCGCGTTTTCCTCGGCCACCTCGAACGGTTCCGGCGGGGCGAGGCGCTCCCGCACGTCGTCGACAAGACCCGCGGCTACTGAGGGTGGCCCGCGGGCGGCGGGAGTGTATGCTGGTCGGCCCATGAACATCGAGGGGCCGGTCGTCGTCAGCCGCAAGGGCCAGGCGCGGATCGAGCGCGGGCACCCGTGGGTGTTCCGCTCCGACGTCGTGAAGGACGGGGGGGCGAGCCCCGGGGCGGTCGTGCGCGTCGCCGACGTGCGCGGGACACCGCTCGGCCTCGCCTTCTGGTCGTCCCGCTCCGAGATCCGGCTCCGCATGATCGAGCGGGGCGAAGCGCTGGCCGAGGGCTTCCTCCGCGACCGGATCGAGCGGGCGCTCCGCTGGCGCGAGACGGTGGCCGCGGGCGCAGAGGCCTACCGTGTCGTCCACGGCGAGGGCGACGGCCTGCCGTCGCTCGTGGTGGATCGCTACGGCGACTACGTGTCGATCCAGACGCTGTCGCAGGGAACGGAGCGGGCGAAGGCCGAGGTGGTGGCCGCGCTCGTGGACCTCCTGAAGCCCAAGGGGATCGTCGAGCGCAACGACCCGCGGGTGCGGACGCTCGAGGGCCTGGAGCAGGCGGTCTCGGTCCTCCACGGCGAGGTGCCCGACGCGGTCGAGGTGTCCGAGGGCGACGTGCGCTTCCGGGTGGACCTGCGGAAGGGGCAGAAGACCGGCCTCTTCCTCGACCAGCGCGAGAACCACCTCGCCGCGCGCCAGTACGCTCGGGGCCGCGTGCTGGACTGCTTCACCTACGACGGGGGCTTCGCGCTCCAGGTGGCGCGCCAGGCGGACGACGTGACGGCCGTGGACCTCTCGGCCGAGTCACTGGAGCGCGTGAAGGCCAACGCCGTCGTCAACGGCCTCTCCAACGTGACCGCCCTCGACGCGAACGTCTTCGACCTTCTGCACGACCTCGACCAGCGCGGCGAGCGCTTCGACACCGTGATCCTCGACCCGCCCGCCTTCGCCAAGAGCCGCGACGCGGCGGAGAAGGCGGCGCGCGGGTACAAGGAGATCAACCTCCGGGGGCTCAAGATCCTGAAGCCGGGCGGCTGCCTCGTGACGTGCTCCTGCTCGTACCACATCCACGAGGAGGACTTCGAGGCGATCCTGTCCGACGCGGCGGTGGACGCGCGGGCTACGGTCACGGTCGTCGAGAAGCGCCGCCAGGCGCGCGACCACCCGGTCGTCCTCGGCGTGCCCGAGACGTACTACCTGAAGTGCTTCGTCCTGCGCCGGCTGGAGTAGCGCTCCGTCTCGCCGCCGCTACAATCTCGAGCCAGGAGGCCGCCTTGCGCCACCCTCGACGCCCCGCTTCCGTGCTTCTCGCCCTCGCCGTCGCCCTGGCCGCCGTGCCGGTCCTCGCCGAAGGCGCGCCGACCTGCGACCTGTTGTTCACCGGTGGCAGGGTCGTCGACGGCACCGGGGCGCCGTGGTTCCGTGCCGACCTCTGCGTCGTGGGCGACCGCATCGCGGCCGTCGGCTGGATGCCGCAGGCGACCGCCCGTCGCCGCATCGACGCGAGCCGCCTGGTGGTGACGCCCGGCTTCATCGACATGATGGGGCAGTCGGAGTACAACCTGCTCGTCGACGGCCGCGCCGCCAGCAAGATCACCCAGGGCATCACGACCGAGATCACCGGCGAAGGCAGCTCGATCGCGCCGCTCAACGCGCGCATGCTCGAGGCCGGCCGGGCCACGTACGAGTACTACGGCTACACGCCGACCTTCACGACGCTGGCCGGCTACTTCCAGGAGCTCGAGCGCCGCGGCACGACGGTCAACCTGGGGACGTTCGTCGGAGCGGGCGGCGTGCGGAACCTGGTCATCGGCCAGGAGGACCGCACGCCGACGACCAGGGAGCTCGAGGCCATGAGGGCTGCCGTGGCGCAGGCGATGGAGGAAGGGGCCCTCGGCCTCTCCAGCTCGCTCATCTACGTTCCCGATCACTTCGCCTCGACCGAGGAGCTGATCGCGCTCGCCAAAGTCGCGGCCCGCTACGGCGGCAGCTACATCACGCACCAGCGCGACGAGGGCGACGACGGGGCGATCGGCCTCGACGCCAGCATGGACGAGGTTTTCCGGGTCGCCCGCGAGGCCCAGATCCCGGCGGAGATCTACCACCTCAAGGCGTCGGGAAAGCGGAGCTGGGGTCGCATGCCGGATCTGCTGCGGCGGATCGAGGAGGCGCGAGCCGAGGGCCTGGACGTGAGCGCCGACCAGTACCCGTGGGCGGCCAGCTCGAACAACCTCGACGCGAGCCTGCCCGTCTGGGTGCGCGAGGGCGGAGCCGAACGCATGGTGGCGCGCCTCACCGACCCCGCCACCCGGGCCCGGGCGCGCGCCGACTTCCTCAAGCTGCCGGAGAACGCCGACTGGCCCGCGGGCGCCACGCGCATCCTCGTGACCAGCGTCCTCAACCCCGAGCTCGAGAAGTACGAGGGCCTGACCATCGAGCAGGTCGCGAAGGAGCGGGGTGCGGATCCCGTCGACGCGCTCATGGACGTCGTGGTGGCCGACCGCGGCCACACGGCGCGGGTGACGTTCGGAATGAGCGAGGACGACGTGCGCGCGGCGCTGCGCCACACGCTCGTCTCGTTCTGCACCGACTCCGAGGCGCGGGCCGAGGACGGCGTTCTCTCGAGGCAGAAGTCGCACCCGCGCGCCTTCGGCTCGGCGGCGCGAATCCTCGGCCATTACGTGCGCGACGAGAAGGTCCTGGGGCTCGAGGAGGCCGTCCGCAAGATGACGTCGCTCCCCGCCTCACGCATGCGCCTCCGGGATCGGGGCCTTCTGCGGGCGGGCATGGCCGCGGACATCGTCGCGTTCGACCCGATGACGGTGCGCGAGCGGGCGACCTACGCCGATCCGCTGCGCTACAGCGAGGGCATCCCCTACGTGGCGGTCAACGGCCGGCTCGTCGTCGACGAGGGCCGGATCACCGAGGCGAGGCCCGGGCGCGTCCTGCGCGGGCCGGGCTACAGGGGCGCGCCCTCCCGCTGAGCTCTCCGGCCAGCTCCGCCTCAGCCCCGCCGGCGGTCCTCGGCGAGCGCCTTGAGCGCGGCGTGGCGGTACATGTCGGAGAGGGTCGGGTAGTTGTAGAGCGTCTCGGCGATGTCGGTGGCGGTGGCGCCGGCGCGCAGGAATGCCTGGCCGACATGGATGATCTCGCTCGCGGCGCTGCCCACGACGTGCGCGCCGACGAGCTTCAGCGACGGACGCTCGAAGAGGAGCTTCAGCATCCCGCCGGACTCGCCGAGGATCTGGCCGCGCGGGTTCTTGTCGTAGTTGCCCCGGCCGGCCACGTAGTCGACCCGCTTTCCGATGAGCGACTCTTCCGTCTCGCCGATGTAGGCGACTTCCGGGATCGAGTAGACCGCGAAGGGCAGCACCTCGGTCCGTCCCTTGGGCCCCGGGATGCCGAGGGCGTGGCGCATGGCGGCCCGGCCCTGCTCCATGGAGGTGCTGGCGAGGGCGGGGTAGCCGATGACGTCGCCCACCGCGTAGATGTGGGGGTGGACCGTCTGGTAGTTCTCGTTCACGTCGAGGAGGCCGTACTTCCCCGGCTTCAGGCCGAGCGTGCCGAGGCCGATGTCGCTCGTGTTCCCGTCGCGCCCGACGCAGTACAGGAGGACGTCGGAGTCGAGGCGCCGGCCGGCCTGCGTCCCGCAAGTGACACGGGGCGGTATCCCCGCCGTGCGCTGGATGCGGGCGTAGCGGTCCGAGTGGACGATCGTCACCCCCAGCCGGGTGAGCTCGACGACGAGCGCGTCCACGATCTCGCGGTCGAAGTACGGCAGCAGGCGGTCGCGCGTGTCGACGAGGGTGACCGCGATGCCGAGGGCGGCGAAGATGCTCGCGTACTCGATGCCGACGACCCCGGCCCCCAGCACCGTCATCGTCTTCGGCATGCGGGGCAGCTGCAGGATCGTCTCCGAGTCGAAGACGGTCTCGCCGTCGAAGGGCACGTCGTCGGGCCGGTTCGGGTGCGAGCCCGTGGCGATCACGAAGAAGTCGGCGGTGAGGATGCGGATGTCGGCGCCGTTCGGGGGCCTGACCGCCACCGCGTGCGGCCCGGCGAAGCGCGCGTGGCCCTGGATCACCTCGACGGCGTAGCGCCCGAGCGACTCGTTGATGAGCTCGAGCTCCCGCTGGACGACCGCCCGCTCGCGGTACATGAAGTCGGCCACGGTCAGCTCCGGGCCGACCTCGTAGCGGATCCCGTGGAGCCGGTGGCGGGTGAGCTGGTAGAAGAAGACCGCGCTCTCGCGCAGCGTCTTCGAGGGGATCGTGCCCCAGTTCACGCGATTGCCACCCACCACGTGGGCTCGCTCGACCACCGCGACGGCCCTGCCCGCGCGCGCCGCCTGGATGGCCGCCCGCTCCCCCGCCGGGCCGCAGCCCAGGACCACGACGTCGTAGTGCGCCATCTCCCTCCCCGCTGGTGGGTCATTCTAGCGGGACGGCGGGAGCGACGCTCGGCCGGTCGTGTCGTTACGCGAGGTAACGTCCGGACCCGCCCGGGAAAGGCAACCCGATTGTGCGGGAACGTCTATCTGTCGGGCTCTTCGAGGGTTGTGGCTCGTCTGGACCCACGGCACGGAAACTGCACCTGCTTCGCGCAGGTGGTCGGGCAGGAGGCCCGCCGCCGCGAGTCGACGGGCCATCCGGAGGGGGTGCCCCATGCCGGAGCAGACCGTGATGGTATGGATCGAGGACGGCACGGGGACGATCACCCGCGGGCAGGCGGATTCTGTCACCGCGGAGGGGCTGAGCGTGCGTCTCGCGGAGCCGCCGGGCTTCGGCCGGGAGGACGAGGTCGCCGTGCGCATCTGCTTCGACCGCGGCGCGCCGACGGTGGCCGCGACGGCGTGCGTCGCCTGGCTCCGCGCGGGTGAAGGCGTCGTCGAGTGCGGCCTGCGGTGGACGGAACCCGCCGAGCAGCGGGCCGCTCTCGACGCGTGGCTCGCGCACGCCGCCTGACCCCTCACCCTCACGCGAGGGGACGCCGGCCGCGATAGACTTCGGCCTCGAATGCACCCCGAGGCCTTCGTTCCTTCCCTCGCCTGGGCCCTGCCCTTCGTGGGCCTGCTGCTGTCGATCGCGATCCTGCCCCTGGCGGCGCCGCACTTCTGGGAGTCCAACCTGAGGAAGCTCGGGGTGGCCGCCCTGCTGGGGGCGCCCGTCCTCGTCCTCTACCTGCGCGCCCACCCGCAGGCTCTCGTCCACACGGCCGGGGACTACGTGTCGTTCATCGTGCTCCTGGGCGGGCTCTTCGCGATCTCGGGCGGCATCCTGCTCGAGGGCGACGTCGAGGCGACCCCGCGGACGAACGCCCTCTTCCTGGGCGTCGGGGCGCTCCTCGCGTCCTTCGTCGGCACGACGGGCGCCTCGATGCTCCTCATCCGGCCCCTCCTGCAGACGAACCGGGAGCGGAGGCACGTGGCGCACACGGTCGTCTTCTTCATCTTCCTCGTGTCGAACATCGGCGGCTGCCTGACGCCGCTCGGCGACCCGCCGCTCTTCCTGGGCTACCTGCAGGGCGTGCCGTTCGCGTGGACGCTCCGGCTGTTCGTGCCGTGGCTGTTCACGGTGGGGCTGGTGCTGGCCGTCTACGTCCTCTGGGACCGCCGGGCCCACGCCCGCGAGGCGAAGGCGGACCTGAAACGCGACTTCTACGAGGTGCGGCGGCTCCGGATCGCGGGCAAGGAGAACCTCTTCCTGCTGGTCGGCGTCCTCGCCGCGGTGGCCTTCCTGGAGGCGCCCTGGCGCGAGGCGGCGATCGTCGGGCTGTCCGTGCTGTCCTACGCGCGCACCGACCCCGCGCTGCGGAGCGCGAATCGCTTCACCTTCCACCCGATCCTCGAGGTGGCGGCGCTCTTCGCCGGCATCTTCGTGACGATGCTCCCGGCGCTCGACCTCCTGCGCGCGCGGGGCGCCGAGCTGGGTGTCCGCGAGCCGTGGCAGTTCTTCTGGGCGACCGGGGCGCTGTCGTCGTTTCTCGACAACGCGCCCACCTACCTGACCTTCCTCGCCCTCGCCCAGGGTCTCGGCCTCCCTGCCGACGTGGTGGGCGTGCCGCATTCGATCCTGGTGGCGATCAGCCTCGGCGCGGTGTTCATGGGCGCGAACTCGTACATCGGCAACGGACCGAACTTCATGGTCCGCTCGATCGCCGAGGAGCGGGGAGTGAAGATGCCGAGCTTCGGCGGCTACATGCTCTACAGCATCGGCGTGCTCGTCCCGGTCTTCGTGTTGGTGACGCTGGTGTTCTTCCGGTAGGGACCACCGGGACCAGACGCCGCCGAGAGACGGGAGCGCCGCGGCTTTACCCGGCTGAGATGGACGCCGTGAAGGGCGAGGGAACCGGGGAGTAGGAGCCGGGGACTTGCCTGGGCTCGTGAGGGGCCTCGCGTTCGGGGAGTAGGAACCGAAGACGGCCAGGCTGTGTCTGGCTTCTTCTTAGATGGGGGGGCCCCGCCCCCCCATAACCCCCCCGGATTACAGCAATCCAGTGAATTAGCCTATCGGACTCAGGTTACTTGACAATGTTCGGCTAATTACCTATCTTTCGGGGGCGGAGGAGTTTGGAGCCCATGCGTCTCGATCAGTTCACGGTCAAGGGCCAGGAAGTTCTGACGACCGCCCAGACCCTGGCGGAAAAGAGCGACCAC
>JBGPQQ010000134.1:0-7979 GCA_041489115.1 Vicinamibacteria bacterium
AAGTACGAGAAAGAAATCGAGAAGCACGGGATATTGAATCTCGAGATAATGAGGTTTTCTTAAAAACGGTGACGCTAATGCATGTCCCCTTTTTCCCGGGGACGGATTCGGAATAATTTGGGGAAATGCATAAGCGTCACCTTTTATTAATGGATGCGGAGGGCGTTGCCGCGCATCAGCTTCTCGGCGATGAGGACGGCCTTGTCCTTGGGGGCGGTCGCGCTCGCCGCCGAGAGCCGGACGTGGATCCAATAGGGCCGGGCGTGGACTATAGATGGAAGTCGCTCCCCCAAGCGCTCCGTTGGGTACGTCATTGGGTGCCTTTCGCCGCGCGCACGGCCTTCTATGGCTCTATCTCGCTGCTCATCGGGCCCCTTACTCCGCAGCGGCGTGCCTGCCTGTGGGCGATGCGGGCCTGGAGCCACTCTTGCCTGCGTTTCCTGCAGATCTCCGTCGACCTGCACGGCGTCGAGAACGTGCCGAATGGTCGCTACGCATACGCAAGCAACCACCAGAGCCTCCTCGACACACTGCGTCTCGGAGCGACCTTGCCGGGCGACTTCAAGTGGGCGGTGAAGAGCTCCCTGATGGCGATTCCGTTTCTCGGGTGGCACCTGCGGCTCGCGGGTCACGTGCGAGTCGACAGAAGCGGTGACCAGGGGGCGGCAGTATCCACAGTCAATCGCTTCGCGCAGGTCCTCGGAGAGGGCAAGCCGCTGTTGGTGTTTCCAGAGGGGACTCGCAGCAAGGACGGTCAGGTAAAGCCGTTCAAGATGGGGTTGTTCTACGCTGCCGTACGCGCCGGAGTTCTGGTGGTTCCGGTGGCGCTGCACGGCACGGGCGTGGCGATGGCGAAGGGCGCGGCCGACATCGCGTCGGCGCGGGGCGGCCACAGAGACGCGCGACGCGTGTACGTCCGCATCGGGGAGCCCCTGGCGCCGAGGCAAGGCGGGTCTGAGCCGAACCGTGCTTCAGATCTCCGTGACCGCACGCGCGCCGCCGTGATGGAGATGCACCGAGCTCTGGTGTTGGCCGAAAGCCAGGGTTCTTGATTCGCGAGCCCGGTGCGGACGTCAGAGACTCGGCTCGCACGTGCGCGGCTCCGGACTCGAGGCTCGAAGATGCGGTCCCACTCGCTGAAGACGAGGTTCGAGGTGATGACTCTCACCAGTTGAAGCCGAGGCCGAGCGAAACGCCCTGTTGATCCGAGGCAAAGGCCCCGCGGGCCTGGACGTCCAGCACGAATCGGCCCTTCCGCGTCACCTCGTAACCTGCGCCCACGATGCCTGCCCAGCTCCGGTCGTAGTGGTTGTCGAAGTCCTCGTTCCAGGCGTCGAACTCGGAGTCGAAGGGCACGCCGATGCCCACGCCCGTCTTCAGCCAGAAGCGTTCGTGGGGCCAGAACTGGATCCCGAGCGTGAACGTGGCCAGCCCGAGACCTCTCGACGAGTAGACGTCCGAGGGCGTGCGGTCGACGTCGCCTCCCACCAGGGCGAAATCGGCCACCACCGCCACGTTCCGGGCGGTCATGGCACCGACGTAGAAGCTGCCGGCGAAGCTCGGGCAGGAGTCGCAGGGGTACGTCGCTCCGAATCCCACCCCGAAACCGATGACGAAGCCGTCTCGAGCTCCCGCCTTGGCGGTCTCGGCCGCCGCGGGCACGGCCCACAGGAGCGTCATGGCCAGGACGGCGACCGTCGCGTAAGCAGCCTTCATCGTCGGATCCCTCCTCCCGCCGTGGAACGTCCACCCGTCCCGAGGACGACAGTGGACCCCCCCGCGGGACTTCTTTCACAGCGATCGATAGTACGCCACGCTCTTCGGGATGTTCACGGCGGGCTCGGCGCTCTCGTCCTCGAGGTAGTGGATCTCGACCCCGGCTTTCGGGCCCGCGGCCACGATCCCCTTGACGTCGATCAGGCCGGTTCCGAGGGGGACGTTCGCCTTGTCGAGGTCCTGGCCCTCCTTCCCCGGCACCGTGCCTTTCGCCATGTCCTTGAGGTGCGTGAACCAGAAGCGGCCGGCGTACCTGTTCATGAGCTCGACGGGATCGCCGCCGCCCCACGTCACCCAGAACACGTCCGCCTCGAAGCCGACGTCGGGCCCTGACTCCTTCGCCAGCAGGTCGAAGAGCGTCCCCTCGGGCGCGGGACCGAACTCCTGTCCGTGGATGTGGTAGCCGAAGCGCTTCCCCGCGGCACGGCACTCCTTCGACCACTTCGCGAACGCCCCCGCCGCCCGCAGGATCTCCCCCCGGCTCGCGTGCGGCTTCGCCTTGTGGGGCAGGTACGGGTTGATGATCGTGGTCGCGCCAACGGCGTCGGCGTCCCTGAGGACGCCCGCGACGTCCTTCTCGAGCCGGTCGTAACCGATGTGCATCGCGCGCACCGTCAGCCCGGCGGCCTTCAGCTGCGGCGCGATCTCGGCGCCGAACTTCCCGAACGTCTCGATCTCGTCGAACCCCCACGCCTTGACCCGGCCGAGTGTGCCCGGCACGTCCTTCGCGAGCATCCCCCGCACGCTCCACAGCTGGAGGCCGAGCGGCGCCTTGGCGCCGCCGGCCGCGTGCGCGAGGCCGCGGAACGCCGTTGCCGCCGCCGTGCCCCCGGCCACGGCACCCAGGAAGGATCGACGCGTCGTCATCCGGTGCCTCCTCATCTGCCTACCGCAGTCCTCGGTAGGCCTTGCCCTTGGTCCGCGACAGGTACTTCAGGTTGCGGCCGATCAGCTCCATCCGCTGCTTCACGCAGGCGGCCGACCGCAGCGGGTCCTCGGGGGTGTGCAGGACGTAGTCGAGGAGCCGGTCCACGGTCGAGGTGGCGACGTGTGTACGGGTGTCGGAGGAGCCATAGTAGATGAAGACCTCGCCCGTCGTCTTCATCACCGCGCCGTTGCAGAAGGCCACGTTCGAGACGTCGCCCACGCGCTCGTCCCCCTCCGGCGCGAGGAAGAAGCCGGACGGCCGGGCGATGACCTTCGAGGGGTCCTCGAGGTCGCAGAGGAGGGCGTAGAGGACGTAGCGCAGGCCCGCGGCCGTGTTCCTGACGCCGTGGGCGATGTGGAGCCATCCCTTCGGCGTCTTGAGCGGCGGGGCGCCCGCGCCGTTCTTGACCTCCTTCACCGTGTGGTAGACCTTCGGGTCGATGATCCTTTCCTCGCCGATCTCCGCGCCTTCCATGGTCTCGCAGAAGGCGAAGCCGATGCCGCCCCCCTTGCCCGCCTCGATGAAGCTGTCCTGCGGGCGCGTGTAGAGCGCGTAGCGCCCTTTCACGAGCTCGGGGTGGAGGACGACGTTCCTCTGCTGGGCCGACTGGGACTTCAGGTCGGGCAGCCGCTCCCATTTCACGAGGTCCTTCGTCCGCGCGATCCCGGCCTGCGCGACGGCCGACGAGGTGTCCCCGGGAGGCGCCTGGGGGTCCTTCCGCTCCGTGCAGAAGATGCCGTAGATCCAGCCGTCCTCGTGCGCGGTGAGGCGCATGTCGTAGACGTTGGTGTCGGGGACGTCGGTCTCCGGCATGACGACCGGGTGGTCCCAGAAGCGGAAGCTGTCGACGCCGTTGTCGCTCTCCGCCACCGCGAAGAAGCTCTTCCGGTCGTTCCCCTCGACGCGGGCCATCAGGCAGACCTTGCCGTTCCACTCGATGGCGCCCACGTTGAAGACGCAGTTCACCCCCAGCCGCTCCTGCAGGAAGGGGTTCCGCCGCCGGTCGAGGTCGTAGCGCCAGAAGAGGGGCGTGTGGCCGGCGGTGAGGACCGGGTTCTCCCAGCGGTCGAAGACCCCGTTGCCGTCCTTCACCCGGCGGTTCTTCTTCTCGACGAGCTTCGTGTGCTGGTCGATCTTGCGGCGCAGGGCCTTCTCGAAGTCGAAAGCCATCGGGGTCCTCCTCGCGCTCGCCCGCGGCGCGGCCGGAGCCGAGACTACGGCCCCCGCCACGGGAGTGTCAACGCACGCTCGTCCACCGGCCGGTGCGCGCGGATTCGTACGCGGCTTCCATGGCGACGACCCGCTCGGCGGCCTCGCGCGGGGTCACGAGCGGCTGGCCGGCCGCCCCCGCGACCGCGTCCACCCACTGCTGCAGCGGGTGCTTCGGCCCCGGGGGCAGGCCCGTGACGGGCTCGGCCAGCTTCGACCCCGGGACCTTCTTCGACTCGAAGAACAGCTGGCCCTGGACGACGACCGCGTGTCCCTCGGTGCCGGCGATCTGCAGGGTGACCGGGTTCGCGACGTCCACCCAGCCCGCCACGAGTGTCGCCACGACGCCGTCCTTCATCTTCAGCAGCGCTGTGCCCGTCTCGTCGCAGTCTCCGTAGCGGCCGGTCACCACCCGCACCTCCGCGCTCACCGAATCCACGGGGCCGAGCAGCCACATGAGGATGTCGAGCGAGTGGGTGCCCAGGTCGCCGAAGGCGCCCACGCCGGCGATCCTCGGGTCGGCCATCCAGCGCCAGGTCTCGGCCACGTTGCCCGGTTTCTCGTCGAACCAGCCCCCGAGCGAGCCCCCGTGGCAGTTCGACGCCGCCGCGTGCGTGATGCGCCCGAACGCGCCCTTCGCGACCTGCTCGCGGAGGAAGAGGACCTTCGGGTCGGTCCTCGAGAAGTAGCCGGTCGTGAAAAGGAGCCCGGCCTTCTCGATGGCGTCGGCCATGGCCCGGCTCTCGGCCCCCGTGATCCCCAGGGGCTTCTCGACGAAGAGGTGCTTCCTCGCCTTCGCGGCCGCCTCCACGAGCTCGCGGTGACGATTGGTCTCGGACAGGATGACGACGCCCTGCACTTCGGGGTCGGCGAGGATCTCGCCGACGGAGGACGCCGTCCGGGCGCTCACCGCGGCGCCCCACTTCGCGGCGCGGGCGGGGTCGGGGTCCCAGGCCCACTTGACGCGCACGTCGGGCCGCTCGGCTAGCTGCTTCGTAAAGCCCGGCACGTGGATGTGGGCGCAGCCCACGAGAGCGAGGGTCGTCTTCCCCGCCCCCTGGGAGCGCGCCACCGAAGGAGCGGCGGCCAGTGCGGCGCCGGCGGCGCCCGCGGTCTTCAGGAAGCGGCGGCGAGTCGTGTCGTCCATCGTGGTCCTCCTCGTGGCGGGGCAAGAGTATCGCCGACGGGGGGTAACGGTCATCCTGGGCGGGCTGGGCGGGCGCCGGTCGCCCGGACGGGTCTTCTCTCCGGTCGTGGGCGCCGACGTCGAGCTCGAGGCCGGCGCGCGCGTCGCCGTGCCCCCTCGACCCGTCGTTCGAGCACGCCGCCCACCGACGCGCAGGGGAAGGTGACGTTCGCGGACCTCGCGGCGCTGCGGACCCTCGGCACGAGACGGTCGGCGCCTTCGTGCGCCTGGAGACGGCAGATGACGTGCCGGAAGTCTTGCTGGACCGGCAGCAGGTGACGGAGGCGCCCGACAGCCCGAGCGGGCACCTGGCCCCCGCCGCGCGCATCGAGATCGCCTACCCGGCGGTCATCACCGACCGCGACCTGGGGACCGACCCGGGGGGGACGGCGCGCCGCCCCCAGCGGCGGATGGACTTTGCAGTCGCGGAGAAGCTCCTCGAAGCCAACGGGGGCCGCCTGATCCGCCCGGCCCGCGACGCCGGCGGGCCCGTATGCGCAGGCCGGCGACGGCGCTCAGCGGCCGGGCGCGCCGGCCATCTCGTAGACCACGACCTTGAACGAGCCCGGGACGACCTGCGGACGCTGCGGCTTGCCGTCGGGGCCCGTGGTCGGCGCCCCGAACTCCGCGGCCGCGACGTACAGCCGGTGGGTCGCCGGGTCGAGCGTCATCGTCCTCGAGCGCTTCGGCGTGCTCAGGGTCTGGACGACGGCCAGCTTGTCCTTCCCCTCCGGCCGGGCCACGGTCAAGGTCCCGTCGCTGCTCGAGGCGAAGGCGAGCCCGGTCCCCGGGTCGAAGGCGTTCGCGTCGACACCGGGGCCGATGGGGACGCTCGCGAGGACCTTGCCGGTCGTGGCGTCCACCATCAGCATCAGGTTGTTGCTGCACCCGACGAACAGCCGGTGGGTCGCGGGATCGAGGGCCAGGCCCGAGGCTTCCTCGCCGGGCGCGATCGGCCAGGTCGCCACCACGGCATGCTTCGCCGGGTCGATCGCGACCAACTGGCTCGTGTCCTCGATGTTGTTGTAGATGCGCCCCGCCTTCTCGTCGAACACGGCGAACTCGGGCTTGCCGGGCAGCGGGATGGTCGCGCGAACCTCGCCCGTCTTCGCGTCGAAGACGGTGGCGGACTTGCCGCGGCCATTGAAGGCGTAGACCTCGTTGTGCACCGGCTCGTAGAGGATCGCGTCCGGGTTCTCGCCGGTCTTGACCGTGCCGACGATCTGCAGCGTCTTCAGGTCGACGACGCTGACCGTGGACTCGCGGCCGTTGCTCACGAAGCCACGGCCGAGGTCCGGCGCGACCGCGATGCCGTGGACGCCCGGCGCCGGAGTGATCTCCCCGACGACGGTGTTCTTGCCGAGATCGACGACGACCACCTTGGTGGCGTGCGACACGTACAGCCGTCGGGCAGCGGTGTCGACGGACAGGTAGTCCCATCCTCCCTCGCCCCCGATGGCGATCTCCTTCAGCTGCCGGTAGGGACCGTCAGCCGCCGGAGCCGTCGGCGTCCAGCACAGCAGGCCGACGCCCAGGACGGCCGCGCAGGTTGCGGCACAACGCACTTTCTTCATGTCGAGCCTCTCCGCTTCGAATGGCGCTGGACGGGCTTCCCGGATCCGGTCGGCCGTCCGAACGCAGACTAGCCCCTCGCCGGGCGGCTGACAACCGGCCGCTACTTGGCGGCGACGGGCTTTCCCTCCGAGGTCAGCTCGACGGACTTCCGGCTGGCGCCCGCAGCTGCGCGCTCGGGACTTCCTCCTCGATCTCCACGACCGAGCCGTCGGGCGTGTAGACGAGATCGCGGCCGAGCCCGTTCTCCGTGCTCTCGACCTCCCAGACCACCTTCCCGCTCTCCTTCTCCTCGGCCGCCGGCTTGGAGGGCTTGGCCGGCGGGGACTGTTGCGCGGCTCCGGCGACCGAACCCGCGAATGCGAGAGCGAAGGTCGCGGAGAGCACTCGAGAGGGCTTCATGGACGGCCTCCTCCAGAGACAGTACTGGTAAGCCGGCCCCCGCGCCACGTCCCGAGGGCCGCCGGCGCCTGGTTGCGGCCCAGTGCGTTCCAACGGACTGGTCCGGCCACGCCCGCCCACGGGGCGAGCGCACGCACTGCGTCCCGGATGCGCGCGCGGTTGAGGCCAGCCTCGCGCACGGCCGCGGCGACGAGCCGCACCGCGTCGTACCCGTGGGCCGCCGCGTCGTCGGGCGGCTCGCCCCAGCGCTTCGCGTACGCCTGCGCGAAGGCCTCCCACGCCGGCCCGGTCTCGATCAGGAGCGGCACGATCGCGCCCTCCGCCGTTTCGCCGGCCGCGCGGCGGAAGGCGGAGCGGGCAGCGGGGGCCCCGCCGACGACCGTCCCGCGGAAGCCCGCCCCGCGGACGGCCGCCACGAGCCGGCCCCCGGCACGCGACGGGGCCAGGACCGTCAAGGCCCTGGGCCGGGCGGCCACCAGCCGTGCCGCGAGCGTCGTGAAGTCGGGGTCGTCCGGCGTGAATTCGACGAGCGTCATCGGTGTGAGCCCGAGCGCGCCGAGAGCCCGGCGCAGCACGACGAGCGCCGCGTGCGAGTCGTGGTCGGTGGATGCCGCCACCGAGAACGGCCCATCGGCTGCGGCTCGCGTAACCGCCTCGGCCAGCACCGGGGCGATGCGCTCGTCGGAGGGCGACAGCGAGAAGAGCCACGGCACGTTGGCGTGGTCAGCCGACGCGTCCGTGCTGCCGGGGCTCAGCAGCAGGAAGTGGCTCTTCAGCGCGATCTGCACGGCCAGGTGCGTGGTCGTCCCGTCCACCCCGCCGATGACGGCCCATGCATGTCGGTCGTAGACGAGACGCGTGAGGTCGGCGATCCCGGCCTTCCAGGGGCTCTCCGACCAGGCGGGC
>JBGPQQ010000135.1:0-7966 GCA_041489115.1 Vicinamibacteria bacterium
CATGGTGCAGCAGCGCCGTGGCGGCCAGGGCGTTGTAGGCGTTGTGGAGACCGGGAATCGCCAACGACAGATCGCAGAACTTCTGCCCGGCGTAGTGCACCGCCAGCCGATACCGCCCCGGCGGCAGGTCGATTGCGGCCTTCAGCGCCTCCTGGTCCGCCGAGCTCAGGCGGCCAAGCCGGCAGACCTCTTCGCCCTCGGCCGTCTCGACGGCGAGCCGGCCCGAGGCGCGACGCCCGACGTCCGAGAGGCCGAGCACCCGGGCCGCCGGGCTCTCGACCACGCGCCCGTAGACCCGGTCGCCCTCGGCCAGCGGCCGCGACGTCCCCCGCGCCCCGATGACGTGGATGCCGGCGAGCCCCGCGCGACCGACCGGCGCGCCCTCGACGCACGTCGGCGGCACGGCCCACTCCGGCGCGCTGCCGACCGCGCGCGACCGGCCCCGCGCCACCGCGGGCGCCGCCGCCAGCTCGGCGAACACCCGCTCCTGGACTGGCACGCAGCCGCGCTCGCGGAGGAGGGAGTCGATGGCCCCGTACGCTTCCTCCGCCGCCGGCTCGACCGCCCGTGCCCCGCCTGTCCACGTCACCAGGGTGAGCTCGCCCCCCGCGGCGCTCGCCTTCAGATACAAATCCGCGCTCTCGCTCGCTGTCAGCATGTGAGCCGTCGCTCCCGGAGCGCGCCCCCGCCCCGCAGCGTCCCCGGGGAGCGCGTCTCGAAGATGAACGCGCCCAGATTGCCCGCGCCGAGCGGCACGGGTCAATGAGCACTTTGAATCAACGAACGTGCGTTTTGATCAATATCGACGCGGGTGGAACGCTTCTCGCTCGCGTACGAATTAGTACGCGCCGCGCGTAGAACGTTTTCGTTGACGCGGTCTCGGAGCGGCGCTTAGCATCCTCCCTGGCGAGCATCCGCGCCGGCGCAAGAGACACCGTGGAGAATCCGATGAGCAGCATGCGAGTCGTGACCATCCGGGACTGCGCGATCGGCGGCCCCGAGCTGGTGGTGATGGCCGGGCCGTGCGCGATCGAGTCGCGCGAGCAGATCTTCCACGCGGCGGAGGTCGTCTCCTCGTGCGGCGCCCGGTTCCTCCGCGGGGGCGCCTTCAAGGTGCGCACGTCGCCCACCGCCTTCCAGGGCCTCGGCTGGGACGGCTGGAAGCTCCTCCGCGAGGCGGCCGACGCCTTCTCCCTCCTCACCGTCAGCGAGATCCTGAACGAGGAGCAGATCGACGGGGCGCGCCGCTATGTCGATTTCGCCCAGATCGGCAGCCGGAACATGCAGAACATCCCGCTGCTGAAGGCCCTCGGCCGCTCGCGCATGCCGGTCATGCTCAAGCGCGGCTTCGGCTGCACGATCGACGAGTGGGTGCACGCCGCCGAGTACATCCTCGGCGAGGGGAACCCCGACGTCGTGATGTGCGAGCGCGGTATCCGCACGTTCGAGACGGCGACGCGCTTCACGCTGGACGTGGCGGCGGTGCCGATCGCGAAGGAGCGCCTCGGCCTCCCGGTGGTGGTGGACCCGTCGCACGCGGCCGGCCACCGCGACTGGGTGGAGTGCCTGACCCTGACCGGCGTCGCCTGCGGCGGCGACGGGCTGCTCATCGAGACCCACCCGGACCCAGCGAAGGCCCTCTCCGACGGGCCGCAGGCGGTGGTGCTCTCCGAGTTCCCGGCGCTGATGGAGAAGGCCCGGCGCGTGGCCCACGCGATGGGGCGCACGATCCCCGCCGGCGCGCGCCTCGAAGCCGCGGCCTGCTGAGGCCGCCCTCGCTCAGGGCGGGGGCGCCTGCCCCTGCTGTCGTGCCCTCTCCGCGTCCTCGCGCGCCTTCTCCTCGGCCTTGAGCCGCTGCACGATGGCCTGCTCCCGGTTGCCGTCCTCGCGGCGCCCGAGGCGGTAGTAGACCATCCCCAGCGAGACGTGCGCCTCGGTGAAGCCCGGGGCGTCCTTCAGCAGGGGCTCGAGCGTCTTCCGCGCCGGCTCGAGCCGGCCGGCCGCGATCTCGACGAGCGCGAGCTGGTAGAGCGCGCCGGGGTCGCCCGGCCGCAGCGCGAGGGCCTTCTGCAGGTGCTCGCGGGCCTCGTCGTTCCGCGAGTCCTGCCGCAGCAGCAGGGCGACGAGGACGTGCGAGTCGAAGTGGTTCGGGTTGATCGCGAGCTCGCGCCGCAGCGCCTCGACCGCCCCCGGCGCGTCTCCCATCTTCGCGAGGACCTCGCCGAGGATGCCGTTCGCGGTCGGCAGCGCCGGGTTCAGCTCGAGCGCGCGCCGCAGCTCCTTCTCCGCCGCGATGTCGTCTTTCGCCTCGCGGCTCGCGATGGCGAGGACGAGGTGGGCCTCGGCCGAGTCGCCCCGGCGCAGGATCCGGTCGAGCACCCGCTGGCCGCGCTCGTACTGCCGGTCGCGCATGAGAGCCGTCCCGATCATGTACAGGATGGCTTGGCTCTCCGGGTCCTTCTCGAGGAGCGGGTCGAGAATCGCGATCACCTGCTTCCACTCCCCGAGCTGCAGCCGGCAGTCGGCAAGCAGCAGCGGGGCGGCGGCGTGGCCAGGCTGCGCCTTCCGCACGGCCTCGAGCTCGGGCGCCGCCTCGCGGATCCGCCCCGCCTTGTAGAGGGCGACCGCGAGGTTGTAGCGCACGGCCACCCCCGGCGGCTGCCCGGCCAGCGTCGGTGGCAGCGCGGCCAGCGCCGTGCGGTACTCCTCGACCGCCTTGTCGAAGCGGCCCAGCTGGGCGTAGATGACGCCGAGGTTCGAGCGCGCCTCCCAGCTCTTCGGCACGAGCTGGAGGAAGCGCCGGTACTCGGTCACCGCCTCCTCGAGCCGGCCCTGCTTCTGCAGCTCGAGCGCGCGGGCCACGATCGCGGCAGGGTCGGCGACGGGCGCCGCCACCGACGCGTCGGGACGCGCGACCGGCGCCGGGCGAGCAGGCGCCACCTGGGCCGCGGCGACGAGAAGAGCGAGAACGAGGCCGGGCATCACGACGTATTGTGAACCACTCCCCGGCCGTGTCGAGCCTCGAACCGGCGGCGAGCCGGGCGCCGATGGCAAGGAACAGCCACGGCGATGTGGGCCGCGCTATCATCTCGCCGGAGGAGCACCATGAGCATACGCCACGCCCTCGTTCCCGCCCTGCTGACCGCGCTCGCCCTGCCGACCCTGGCGACACCCGCCGACGAGCCGAAGCCGCTCGACGCCCGGGCGTTCGCCCAGCGCGCCGAAGTGGTCGCGACCCCGGTCCACCCGTTCCGGTACAACCAGCCGATCCCCACGCCGAACCAGACGAAGCCCCTGCTCGGCCGGCGGCGCGCGTTCTTCCCCGCCGAGGCGGTGACGCTCGCCTTCCGCGTGCCGGACGGCGCGACGCTCGGCTCGCCGGTGCGCGCGCGGGTCGCGCTGACCCTGCACGACCTCACGGGCGCGAAGCTCCACGACCTCGGCGAGGCCTCGGTCAGCGCCTCGGCGGCCGGCGTCGACGGCACGCTCGCCTGGACCGTGCCCGACGTCGCGGAAGGCCAGTACCTGCTCGCCGCGCGCTTCTCCGGCGAGGACGGCCAGCCGCTCGCGGCGCGCAGCAACGTCGTGTTCGTTACGCCCGAGTACCCGCGGCTCCTCGAGGCGGCGCAGTCGTCCCTCGCCCGCGCGCGGCAGAAGGCCGCGACGGCCGACGCCCTCGTGCGCGACGTCGGCCTGCCCTCGACCGAGATGCTCGTCGAGGACGCCGAGATGCGCTGGTCCGACTTCGGCCAGGCGCCCCGCGACTGGGCGTTCGTCAAGCGCCAGCTGGAAGAGGCTCGCGCCTACGCCGACCGCCTCGCGGCAGGCGAAGACCCCTGGAAGGGCCGCACGGGCGCCTTCACGAAGGCGTACCGCTCGGAGGTCGACGGCACGCTCCAGCCGTACGGCCTCTACGTCCCGCCCTCCTACGACCCGGCGAAGGCGTGGCCCCTGGTGGTGGGCCTGCACGGCTCCGGCTCGAATCACCTGCTCCACCGGCGCCGGGTCTTCGGCCTCGGCAACGAGCCGGGCGAGGGGGACTACGAGGCCATCCGCAAAGACGTCCCGTTCCCCGACGTCGGCGTCATCGTGGTCACGCCCTACGGCCGCGGCGAGTCGGCCGGCTACAGCGGCATCGCCGAGGGCGACGTGCTGCGGGTCATGGGCCACGTCCAGAAGGTCTACCACGTGGACGCCGACCGCGTGCACCTCACCGGCCTGTCGATGGGCGGCGGCGGCACGTGGCACATCGGCCTGCGCTACCCCGACCGCTTCGCCTCGATCTCGCCGGTCTGCGGCGTCGCCGACATGGACCTCATGCCCTGGACGGCCGGCTGGGGCGCCCTCGACCGCGAGCTGATGGGCCTGACCGGCTACACCCGGATCGTGGAGAACGCAAGGAACCTGCAGGCCTTCGTCTTCCACGGCGACGAGGACGACGCGGTGAACGTGACGGCCTCGCGGAAGATGATGGAGGCCTTCGCGAAGGCCGGCCTCGCCGGCCGGAGCGCCCACTACTTCGAGCTGCCGGGCGTCACCCACTTCGCGTGGGACTTCGCGTATCGCGACGCCTCGCTCTTCCGCCGCGTGGAGAACCTCCGCCGCAACCCCTTCCCAGAGCGCGTCGTCTACTCCACGTTCTCGCCCCGCTACAACAAGGCCTACTGGCTGCGCATCGACCGGATCGACCGGGGCCTGACCCTCGCCCGCATCGAGGGCACGCAGAAGGCGGGGGCCTTCGACCTGAAGACCGACAACCTGGCCGCGTTCTCGCTGCTGCTGGCGCCGGCCATCGCGCCCGCGGGAAAGCCGATCGAGGTGAAGGTGAACGGCGAGTCGGTCTTCCGCGGCGTGCCGAAAGGCGAGGTGCTGAGCTTCGCCGGCGGGAAGGGTTCGTGGAAGGCGACCGCGGTGTGGAAAGGGCCGGCGCAGGGGCCGCCCGACCACGCCGAGGCGGGCATCCGCTCCGGCAGCCTGGCGCAGTACGGGCCGCACGTGTACGTCTACGGCACCCTCGGCGACGCCGCGACCACCGCCGCCTCGAAGGCCGCCGCCGAGAAGCTGGCCGACTGGGGGCCCAGCGTCCGCGCGAGCTGGCGCGTCCTCGCCGACACCGAGGTGACGCCGGAGCTGATGGCCACGCACGACCTCGTCCTCGTCGGCACGAGCGCCACGAACCGGGTCCTCGCGGGCCTCGTCGGCCTTCCCATCCGCCAGGACACCTCCGGCACCTACGTGAGCGGCAGGAAGGTCGCCGGCCCGGCGGCGACGTACCGGCTGCTCTACCCGAACCCCGGCGCGACGCGCCGGCGTGTCCTCGTCTACGGGGGGGGCAGTCCCGCCGCGCTGGAGCGCTTCCGGCCCTCGAGCCGGCTGGCGCCGCCGCCTTTCTCTCTCTTCGCGGACTACATCGTCGTCGACGAGGACGAAAAGGTCGTCGTCGAGGGCTACTTCCGGGACGGCTACACGATCCCGGGTGCCCCATGAGAACCGCGACCTGCGCGTCGTTCGCCGTCCTGGCCGTCCTCGGCACCGCCGGCCTCGCGGCCGCCGCCGACCCGCCGAGGCCCGCTCGCGCTATCCGCGTGAAGGGCAACCAGTTCGTGGACGCCGCCGGGAAGCCACTCGTGTTCCGCGGCGTGGCCGTTTCCGACCCGGACAAGCTCGAGAAGGGTGGCCACTGGAACAAGCGCATCTTCGAGGAGATCAAGGCCTGGGGAGCGAATATCGTGCGCATCCCGGTCCACCCGGTCGCCTGGCGTGCGCGGGGCCCCCGGGGCTACCTCGCGCTCCTCGACCAGGGTGTCGGCTGGGCGCGCGAGACCGGCCTCTACGTGATGGTGGACTGGCACGTGATCGGGAACCTGCGGACCGAGCTCATGCAGGACCCGATGTACGACACCACGCGGAAGGAGACGTTCGAGTTCTGGCGAACCGTCGCGCGCCACTACCGGGACGACCCCGTGGTCGTGCTGTACGAGCTCTTCAACGAGCCGACCGACTACAACGGCTCGCTCGGCCGGCTCACCTGGGCCGAGTGGAAGCCCCTGCTCGAGGAGATCGTCGGCATCGTCCGCGCGAACGACCCGTCCTCGGTCGTGGTCGTCGCCGGTCTCGACTGGGCCTACGAGCTGCGCGACGTCCTGGCGAGCCCGATCGACGCCCCCGGGGTCGCCTACGCGTCCCACCCCTACCCGCAGAAGCGCGAGGAGCCCTGGGAGGCGAAGTGGGAGGCGGACTGGGGCCACGTCGCGGCGAAGTACCCGGTCTTCGTGACCGAGCTCGGCTTCGACCGTAAGGGCAGCGTGCCCTTCGTCGGCACGTCGCGCTACGGCCGGGCGATCGTGGGCTACATGGAGAAGAAGGGCCTCTCGTGGGCGGCGTGGTGCTTCGACGTGGACTGGGGGCCGACCCTCATCCGGGACTGGAGCTTCACCCCGACCGAGCAGGGCGAGCTCTGGAAGGCGGCGATGCTCGGCCAGCCGCTGCCGACCACCGAATAGGAGGAGCGATGGGCCGACCCTGCAGCCGGCGCCGGTTCCTGGGCCTCGCGGCCACCGCGCCGCTCGCCGTGGCCGCGGGCTGCGGCGGGAGCGGCCCCTCGCCGACGAGCCCCTCGCCGTCCCCCACCGTGCTGCCGCCTTCCTCGGGCACCGGCGTCGTCGCGCTCACCCGCGCGCGCTCCTACGGCGCGGAGGCCGCGGCGGCCCTGCGCCAGGCCCTCGACCTCCTCGGCGGGATCGGCTCGCTCGTCCGCGAGAAGACCGTCACCGTGAAGGTCAACTTCACCGGCTGGCCGATCCAGGGGCTCTTCGGCCGGACCGCCGGCGAGACCTACGTCACCCACGGGGACACGGCCCTCGCCCTCGCGCAGATCCTCTCGGAGAACGGGGCCCGCCGGATCCGCTTCGTCGAGTCGGAGGGCGTGGCGCTGCCGCTCGAGCAGGTGGTCCTCGCCGCGGGCTGGGACGTGCGCGCGCTCCAGGCCATCTCGGGCGTCGAGTTCGAGAACACGCGCAACCTGGGCTCCGGCGCGAGTTACGCGCGTCTCTCCGTGCCGGAAGGCGGCCGGCTCTTCTCCTACCTCGACGTGAACCACTCCTACGCCGACACCGACGTCTTCGTCTCGCTCTGCAAGATGAAGGAGCACGCCACCGCCGCCGGGATCACCCTCTCGATGAAGAACCTCTTCGGCATCACCCCGAACTCGCTCTACGGGAGCGAGGGCGCGGGCGAGGACAAGCTCGGCTACCGCGGCCCGATCCACGGCAAGGCCGAGGGCTGGGTCCGGCTCCTGCCCGGAGAGAAGTCGGGCTTCGAGAACGAGGCGGTCGGCGTCCGCGTCCCGCGCACGATCGTGGACGAGAACCTCGCCCGGCCGGTGCACCTCGCGATCGTGGACGGGATCACGACGATCCGCGGCGGCGAGGGCTGGTGGAACGCGGGCATCTCGCCGATCGACCCCGGCGTGATCGTGGCCGGCTTCAACGCGCTCTCGACGGACGCGGTGGCCGCCTCGGTCATGGGCTTCGACGCCCGGGCCCCGCATTACGCCGCGCCCTTCGAGACGCGCGAGAACCATCTCCTGATCGCCGAGCAGGCCGGCCTCGGCACCGCCGACGTGAGCCGCATCGACGTCCGTGGCCTGCGCATCGCCGACGTGCGGACGCCGTTCCGGGCCTCGTCGGCCTCGTGGCGACCGCAACCCACGGTCGGTGGACCGGGCGTCCCGATCGGCTAGGCTAGGCGACGGGGGCCGGGTATCTGGCACCTGCGCTATGCTGTGCACGGGATCCGTGATGCCGGTCACGACGCGCTACGACGAGATCGACACGCCCGTCGGCCCGCTGCTCGTGGTGGCGGACGACACCGGGCTGCGGCGGATCCACTTCCAGTCCGGCCGTGGTCCGCGGGGGCCCGAGCCGTCCTGGCAGCGCGACCCCGCCCCGTTCCGGCCGCTCGCGGG
>JBGPQQ010000136.1:0-7937 GCA_041489115.1 Vicinamibacteria bacterium
AGCTGGCCGGTCGGTCTTTCCCGAAGGGATCCCTGTTCGCGGTATACAAGGTCGGACAGGGCCTGCTCGTCCTTCACTCCTTCACGGAGGACCGTGCCTCCCTCCCCGCGGCGATCGAGAAGGCGACGACGGGCGTCGATCAGGCGCGCGATCCCGCCCGGCGGAGAGGCTTCGACAACGCCACCGAGGAAGCCCTGACCGTGGCCCGGCAAGCGCTCGGGGCCTCGACGGCTACCACGGGGGCCGGTGCCGCCGAGGCGGCTATGCTCCAGTGGGAAGCCCGGATGCTGCGCTTCAGCGACCTCGTGACCCGCGAGGGCCAGGGCCAGGCCTCGCTCCAGCCGCTGCTCGCGATCGCCCACGGGCTGGCTCTCGTCCAGGGCCGGAAGTCGCTCCTCTACTTCTCCGAGGGCCTCGCCGTTCCGCCCGCTGTCGAGGACCTCTTCCGCACGACCGTGAGCGCGGCCAACCGGGCGAACGTCTCGGTCTACGCCTTCGACGCACGCGGACTCCGTGTCCGCTCGCCGTCCGAGGAGACGAAGCTGGCACTCGACTTGGCGAAGGAGAGCGCATTCGGCGAGCAGCAAGGAGCGGGCACTCTTGAGGCCATGCGCAGCCCGGAAACAGCGAGCGACGCGCTTCGGCTCAACCGGCAGGGCGTCCTGCAGGACCTCGCGGAGAGCACGGGCGGCTTCCTCGTGGCGGAGACGAACGACCTGCGGCCGGGCCTCGAGCGCGTGGTGTCCGACCTGCGCGCGTACTACGAGGTGGGCTACGCCCCGCCCAACCCGAAGGCCGACGGCCGCTGGCGCGCCATCTCGGTGAAGCTCTCCCGGCCCGGCGTCGTCGTCCGCACCCGGCGCGGCTACTACGCGCTGCCGCCGGGCGCGCCGGTGGTGCTGCCCTACGAGCTGGCCCTCGCCGAGGCCCTCGCGGCCTCGCCGATGCCGCGCGACGTCGAGCACCGCGCCGCCACGCTGCGCTTCGCGGACGGGGAGGCCGAGACCGAGACGCTCGTCTGGGTCGAGGTGCCGCTCGCCGGGCTGAGCCTCACCCGGGACGCGACGACGTTCCGCGGGCGGGTGAGCCTGCTCGGCCAGGTCAAGGACGAGAAGGGGACGCTCGTCGCGCGGCTCAGCCACGACGCGCCGATCGAGGGGCCGCTCGCCGAGCTCGAGGGCGCGCGAGAGCGGACGACGGTGGTCAAGCGGACGCTTCGTCTCCCGCCGGGGCGATACGTCCTCGAGACGGCGGTGCAGGATCGCGAGAGCGGGCGCGTCGGCGCGCGGCGCACCGCGTTCGAGATCCCCGCGCCTGGCCCGGCGCTCAGCCTGGGCAGCGTCGCGCTCGTCCGCGCCGACGAGGTGGGCTCGGACGGCCCCGGCACGCCGGGGTCGGCCGGCGAGCTGGTTCCAGGCGATGTCACTCACGACCCGCTCCGCGCGGGTCACGTGAAAGCCACCCCGCTGCTCGGCAGGTCCGTGCCCGAGGGTACGCCGTCTGTCTCGTTCCTGCTGAGCCTCTACGCCGGTCCCAGCGCGAGCCCGGCCGAGGTGGAGCTGGAGCTCCGGCGCGACGGGCAGGCGGTCGCGCACGTGAAGCCGGCGCTGCCCGGCCCCGACGCGGGCGGGCGCGTCACCTACATCGGCAGCCTCTCGACCGGCCGCCTCGCGCCGGGCCGGTACGAGGTCTGGGTCCGCGGCCGACTGGGCGAGGCCGAGGCCGCCGAAGCCACTGCGTTCACGATAACGCCTCGCGCGCCACTCGCCGCCGCGGCGCCGCCACGCTCGCCAGTCGCGCCGGAACCCGCGCTGCCGCCACCCGGCTCCATCGAGGACCGGAAGAACGTCGCGACCCCGCTCACGACGATCCTCGAACGCGCTGGCCAGTACGTCCGCCGGTACGAGGAGACGTTCCGCAACCTCGTGGCCGAGGAGTCGTACCGGCAGTGGGGGCCGAACCCGAAGGGGGGCGAGGGCCAGGTGGCCCGGACGCTTCGTTCGGACCTCGTCTTCGTCCGCCTGCCGGGGCCGCTGCCGTGGGGTACTTTCCGCGACGTGTACGAGGTGGACGGGCAGAAGGTGCGCGACCGGGAGCGGCGGCTCGAGAAGCTGTTCTTCGCACCAAAGGCGTCGGATTTCGAGCGGGCGGAGGCGATCCTCCGGGAGAGCTCGCGCTACAACCTCGGGCGGGCCTACCGCAACGTGAACGTCCCGACCTTGGGCCTCCTCTTCCTGCGGCCGGAGAACCAGCGGCAGCTGTCCTTCAAGCGGAAGGGCACCCGTACGATCGCCGGTTCCCGGGGGTGGAGGTCGCGTTCGAGGAGAAGTCGAGCCCCACGCTCGTCCACGACCGGTGGAACAACGACGTACCAGCGAGCGGGCGCTTCTGGATCGATGCGACCCGGGGCACCGTGCTGCGGACGGAGATCGAGTACGACCTCGAGACGGACAAGGGCACCCGGGACCCCGACCGGTGGGAGCGCGGCCTCGTCGCGACCGAGTACCGGCGCGAGCCGGGGCTCGAGTGCTTCGTGCCCGACTCGATGACGGAGCTGTACAACTTCAGCGGGATCGGGCGGATCGAGGCCTCGGCGCGGTACGCGAGCTACCGCCGCTTCGAGGTCTCGGTCGGCACCACCGAAGTGTTGCCCCTCGTCTACGGCCCCGAGGTGGCCGAGCCGGAGGGGGCGGACTCTCCTCCGCCCGATTCACTGCCGTCAGCCGAACCCCCGCCCCCACTGCCTCCGACGACGACGGCGGAGCTGGAGATGATGCCGACCCCGGAGCCGGTGGGGGCCATCGGAACGCTGCTCCGGAAGGCCGGCGACTACGTCGTCCGCTACGAGGAGGCCTTCCGGAACGTGTTGGCCGTGGAGGACTCCGATCAGCAGTACGACGAGGTCGTGAGGAAGACGTCGTTCGCGCGAAAGCCAGACGGACACGTGACCGCCCACTACGCGGGGGACACGAGGCGCACCACGCGCAAGCTGCGCTCCGAGATCGCCTTCGCGATGCTCCCGGGGCCGGTGCCCTGGACGGCGTTCCGCGAGGTGTTCGAGGTGGACGGCCGCGCGGTGGGCGAGCGAGGCCGCTTCGAGCGGCTCTTCAGGGAATCGCCTTCGTCCGGCGTGCAGCCGGCCTTGGCGATCTCACGCGACAGCCACCGCTACGGCCTGGGCTTCCCGAACCGCGGGGCGAGCGTGCCCACGATGGCCCTGGCCTTCCTCCATCCCGACAACCGAGACCGGTTCACCTTCGAGCCGAGGAGCCGCCGAGCCAAGTCCGGCAACGCCGCCGAAGTCGCCTTCACCGAGGTCGGCAGGCCGACGCTCACCCTGGACGGCGCAGGGGCCGACCTTCCGGCCCGCGGGAGGCTCCTGCTCCGCGAGGACGACGGGGCCGTCCTGCGGACCGAGGTGGAGTTCCGCTCCGCAGGCTCGAACGGGAGGTCGCTGCGGGTGACGACGGAGTACCGGCCCGACTCGGGTCTCGCTCTGCTCGCCCCGGCCGAGATGAAGGAGGTCTACGAGACGGCCGCGGACGCCGAGGCCGGCTGGGGCGGCGGCGGTACCGAGTCTCCCCGGCCCACTCCAACGGGCGACCGGCTCGAGACGACCGCCCGATACTCCGGCTTCCATCGCGTCGGGCCGGGGAGCAGGCCTTGAACGGGCGAGGGCCCCGGTTCCTCCACGTCCTCCTGGCGGTGACGGCTGCCTTTCTCGCTTCCGAACTCGACGTCTTCAGCGCCGAGGGCCAGGCCGCTCCGACGGCGCCTCCCGTCTTCGGTGCAGGGGTGGAGCTCGTCCGCCTCGACGTCATCGTCCTCGATCGTGCCGGCCGACCGGTCACGGGCCTGACCGCGGCCGACTTCCAGATCGAGGAGGACGGCCGGGAGCAAGCGATCTCGAGCTTCGAGCCGGTCCGCGTCCAGGCCGCGCGGCCGCCACTGGTGCTCGAACCGCCGCGGACCACGGTCAACCGGGCCCGCGCACCCGAGGACGGCCGCTGCTTCTTCCTGCTCGTCGACGACGTGCACCTGACCCCGGTCGCGGCCGAACGTGTGCGGGCCGCCTTGCGCCTGTTCCTCGATCAGGACGTACGGGAGGGCGACTGGGTCACGCTCATGGCCCCGGAGAAGCAGCTGTGGTGGACGGCGCGCACGGGCTGGGAGTACCGCCAGATGCGGAAGGTGGTCGAGGGGTTGAAAGGTCTCTACATCCGGGATCCCTTCCGCGACGGGGTGACGGACTGGGAGGCGGTGTGTATGGAGGAGTACGGCGACCCGGAGCGGTGCGGCCTGGGCCCCTCCGGCGGGGCCGCGCCGGCGGCCGCGCGGCGCGAGACGTTCGCGCCGGTCGTCCCCCCGGGCGGCGGGACGGGCTCGCGCATCGGCCAGCGAGACCCCCAGAGGACGCTCGTCAACGACGAGATCGCCGGCGCCGCGAAGCGCCGCATCGCGGTGACGCTCGACGGTCTGCGCCAGGCCCTCGACTCGCTCGTCCCGCTCCGCGGCCACAAGTCCGTGGTACTCGTCTCGGAGGGCTTCGTCCTCCTGCCGAAGATGCCGGGCTACCGGGATCTCATCGACGGTGCCCGCCGCGCGAACGTGGCCATCCACTTTCTCGACCCTCGCGGGCTCGAGAGCGGGTTCTCGGCCGAGTTCCAGGACGCACCGCCCACCTTCTTCGGGACGCGCCGCGAGCTGGACGCGGCCGGCTCCGGCGACTTGGCCGACGCCACGGGGGGCCACTCGATCGCCGGCAACGACCCCGTGATCGGGCTGCGGCAGGTCGCGGCGGAATCGGAAGCCTACTACCTCCTGGGTTATTCCCCCGACGCCTCCCGTACGGGCGAGCGGAAGGTCCGGGTGAGGGTGAAGCGCGACGGCCTGATGGTTCGCGCGCGCAGCCGCTATTTCGTGGAGCGAAAGGAGGAGACGGCAAGGGCCGCCTCCCGGAAGAGGAAGGCGGACGAGCGGACGGGCTTCGACGCACAGGCGGTGGCGGCGATGCGGTCCGTGGCCGACGCGACGGGCCTGCCGCTGCGCGCCGCCACGCTCTTCTTCGAATCGAGCGCGAAGGGTGAGGTCGCGACACTCGTCGCGGCGGAGCTCGTGCCCGGCTCCGGCCGGCGGAAGATCAAGGTCGCCGCCGAGGCGAGGCGAGCCGAAGGGGGGACCCCCGTGCAGGAGCAGTTCGAGGAGACGGTCGAAGTCCGCCCGGGCGCTCCCGTCGTGCTGGCACGCCAATGGCGGCTGCCCGCGGGGGTCTGGCAGCTCCGCGTGCTGGCGCAGGACGTGTCGAGCGGCCGCATCGGCACGGCCGTCCACACGTTCGAGGTCCCCGACCCGAAGGCCTTCCGGCTGTCGACCCCGATCCTGACGGGCGAGATCGACGGAGAAGACGGGGGCGCGAGGCCGCGGCTCACGCTGGGGCGCACGTATGCGCCGGAGGGTCGGCTCTACTGCCAGTTCAGCGTCTACGGGGCGAGCGGTAGGCCGGGGGCGCCGCCTCGGGTGACGTCCTCGTGGGAGCTGCGGCGCGGCGGCCAGCTCGTCCACGAGGGCGCGTCGACCGCGATCACACCCACGCCGGACGGCCGCCTGACGCGTCTCTTCGGCCTCTCACTCGAGGGCGCGGAGCCCGGCGAGTACAGCCTGACCCTCCGCGTGAGCGACGAGGGGAAGGGCGGGACCCTGGTCCGGACGGAGGAGTTCACAATATCGTGAGCGGTCGGCACGCTCGAGGAAGGGAGCACATGGGCAGGCGATCGGTCGTGCCGTCGCGCGCCGTCCTCCTGGGCGCGGTCCTCCTCGCCGCCGGGTGTGGCGGAGGGGACGGGTCGCCGTCCTCCCCCTCCTACCCGGCGGTGAAGGGGATCTACGGGTCGTACATTGGCCTGCCGGCCGGCGCGTCGCGCCTGCGGTGGATCGCGCCGGACGGGACCGTGACCACGCAGGACTGCTGGGCCGTGACCTCCATCCCCACCCAGAACGGGGCGCAGTTCTCCGGTAGCGTGGATCGGATCGCTCCCTGCAACAGCCTGGCGACGTTCGCCGGCACCGTCTCGACCGACGGCTCGATCGCGTTCACCCTGGCGCAGGCGCGCTGGGGGAGCTGCACCATGACCGGGGGCGGGCAGTACACGGGTATCGTGACGCTCGGGAGCCTCGTCGCGAACGGGCGCGTGACGGTTCAGTGCGACGACGCCCGCGCCATGACGGTCGAGGAACAGCTGACCGGGAGCCTCCCCGTCCCGCCTTCGACGGCCGGCGAGACTAGAGAGGCCCTCAGCGCCGGATCTGCGCCGCGCGCTTCTCCGCGAACTCGCGGAGCACGTCCCACACGTGCGGGTGCGCCTTCGTGATCTCGTCGAGGGTGGGGCGGTCGAGCTCGAGCAGCTCGCACCGGCTGAGGGCGACGACGCTGGCAATGCGGGGCTGGCCGGTGAGGATCGATATCTCGCCGAAGAACGCGCCCTCCTGGAGGTCCCCGAGCTGGTTCTGCTTCCCGGTCGCGGGGTCCTTCTTGAAGGCGCGCACGCGGCCCGAGGTGAGCGTGTACAGGCTGCCGCCCGGCTGCCCCTCACGCAAGATCACCTGGCCGCGCTCGAAGGTCAGGAGCTTCAGCCCCTGGATCACCGCCACCATCTCGTCCACGGAGAAGTCGCGGAAGAGGGGGCTCACGACGATCTGGCTTCCGGCGCGGGGGGGGCTCTCCGGCGGCGCGGTCGCGGCCGCGGCCAGGACGGGGGACTCCTGGAAGACGCTGTCGACGAGCCCCATGAGCTCGTCGGCGAACTGGCCCGCCGACATCGGCTCGGCGGCCGGCGCCTCCTCGACGAGCTCGACCGCGAGGGGGATCTCGACCTCCTCCTCCTCGGAGTCGTCGGCATAGAGGAGATCGTAGTCCTCGACCCTCTCGTCCGCCGTCGTGGTCGCGACGGGCAGCGGCGCGGGGAGCTCGGGCTCCAGCTCGACGAGCTCGGGCAGCGGCCCCGCGTCGGACAGGAGCGGAGAGACGAAAGGCGAGTCCACCGGAAGTGTCGCGTCGGGCGAGAGCAGCTCCGGGGCGGGGGCGGCGCGAGGCGGCAGGGGCGCCCGCGCGGCGGGTGGCGGCGGCTCGACCGGCGCCGAGATGGGGGCCATCGACTCGAACCCGATCTCGAGCGACGGGTCGGAGTCAGGCGTCGGCGCGTCGGTGGCCTCCTCGATCCCGATGAGGGAGGCCGACCGTGGCAGGAACACCGCCTCGCGCTGCCTCTCCTCGATCTGGCGGGCCAGGCGCTCCTCGACGTCGCGGCGGCCGGGGTCCACCTTCTGCACCTTCTTCAGGACCGACACCGCCTTCGCCGCGAAGCCGTCGCGCGCGTACTGGTCAGCCAGCGGGAGCAGCAACGCCACGGCCTCGGCCTTCTTGTCGGCCAGGATCAGCACGTCCGCGAGCTGCATGCGGAGGCTGGGGTTCGCCCCCTTCTTCTGGAGCTGCGCCCTCAGGATCTCGATCGCGCGGGCGTACTTCCTCGCCGCGATGAGAGAGACGACGTCCTCTTCTTTCGCCTTCCCGAAGCTGATGGGCAACTGGCCTTCGCCTCCGGCTCAGAAGACTAAAGGCGCTTTCGCCCCCGGTCAATCGGGACCCTCGAAGACGACGGGACGCCGGGCGCCCCTTGCCGGCGGGGCTATGATGGGTCCGGGCCGCGAGGCCTGCCATGCCCATGCTTTCTGCGGGGGCGGTCATGATCGCCACGGTCCTCTCGGCTCTCCCGACGCTGCCCGACGAGGCGGCCGGCTGGAAGGCGGCGGCGCCCGCCGACCGCTACGACGCGAGGACGATCTTCCAGTACATCGACGGCCACGGCGAGGTGTACCTCGCCTACGGCATGACCGCGTGCCACGCCCGCCGTTACGCCGGGCCCGAGGGCGAGGGCGACGTG
>JBGPQQ010000137.1:0-7934 GCA_041489115.1 Vicinamibacteria bacterium
ATCACGACCGCCTCCGGGCGCGCCTCGCGCAGGCGCGAGGCGTAGGTCGCGGCAATGCCGTGGGGCATGGCGAGGAAGTACGCGTCGGCCGGATGGTCGAGGCCGGCCTCGTGGGCGAGGTGCCCGGTGCCGCTGCCGGTCGTGAACGCGACGCGGGCGCGCGGGTGGCGCCGTATCAGGCGCACCAGCTCCCTCCCCGTGTAGCCCGTCGCCCCGAACACTCCCACGCGTGCGCTCACTCCGATCGTCCTCCAAAAGAAAACCCGCCGGGTCTCACCCGGCGGGTTCCACGAGTCCGTTCGACTTCGGCCCTAGGCCTGGTCCCGGGACTCCGCCCGCCGGGCGGACGGGCCTCGCCTCACGCGGGCCCCGGAGCGCACGGCGGCTTCCATCGACATGACAATCCTGAATGATAGGCCCACCGGCGCGCGTGTCAAGACCATCCGAGCAACCCACGGGGGGTACCGGGCTAGCATGGGAGGTCCAGGAGACACCCATGAGCGAGAACCGCAGCCTGCCCCTCACCGACCTCTCCGAGGACGAGAAGGGCTTCCGGGAAGTCGTCCGCGACTTCGCCGAGGAGAAGATCCGGCCCCTCGTCCGCAAGATGGACGAGGAGTCGAAGATCCCCCGCGAGCTGATCGACGCCTGCTTCGAGCTGGGGATCATGGGCGTCGAGATCCCCGGCGAGCACGGCGGCGCCGGCGCCCCCTTCTTCATGTCGATCCTGGTGGTGGAGGAGCTGGCGCGGGTCGACCCGTCGGTGGCGGTGCTGGTGGACGTGCAGAACACCCTCTGCAACAACGCGATCCTCCGCTGGGGCAGCGAGGCCCAGAAGGCGAAGTACTTCCCGCTCCTCGCCTCGAAGTGGGTGGGGGCCTACGCCCTCAGCGAGGCGGGCTCGGGCTCGGACGCCTTCGCCCTCGCCTGCCGGGCCGAGGACAGGGGCGACCACTACGAGCTCACCGGGCGCAAGCTCTGGATCTCGAACGCGGCCGACGCCGAGTTCTTCATCGTGATGGCCAACCTCGACCCGTCGAAGGGCTACAAGGGGATCACGAGCTTCCTCGTCGAGAAGACGTTCCCCGGCTTCACCGTCGGGAAGAAGGAGGACAAGCTCGGGATCCGCGCGTCCTCGACCTGCGAGCTCGTCCTCGAGGGCTGCCGGGTGCCGAAGGAGAACGTCCTCGGCGAGCCGGGCAAGGGCTACAAGATCGCCATCGAGACGCTCAACGAGGGCCGCATCGGGATCGGGGCGCAGATGGTGGGCCTCGCCCAGGGGGCCTTCGAGCACGCGGAGATGGCGACCGAGATCGAGGCCTCCCGCCTCCTGACCTACAACGCGGCGCGGCGGCGCGACGTGGGGCTGCCCTTCGTCAAGGAGGCGGCGATGGCGAAGCTCTTCGCGTCGCGCGCCGCCGAGCGGGTGGCCTCGAAGGCGATCGAGGTGCACGGCGGGTACGGCTTCACCCGGGAGTACCCGATCGAGAAGTACTTCCGCGACCAGAAGGTGGGCCAGATCTACGAGGGCACCACCAACATGCAGCTCATGGTGATCGCCAAGCAGATCCTGGGCAAGATGTGATGAGCGGGGAAGACAACGGGTTGAGAGACCACGGGCTGCGAGCGGAGCGGGATTCACTCCCGCGTAGCGAGCGGGGGGTCTGGGGGGTGTGGTGCAACACCCCCCAGATGAGAGTCAGATCAGGGGCTGGTCGGCGGTGAAGTCGAACTTGATCGTCTTCTTCCAGCCGGGCAGGACCTCGACCTCGCGCTCGTAGTAGAGCTGGATCTGGCGGCTGGTCTCCGTCGTGGAGACGGTGAAGCTCTCGGGACCGATCCACTGGCCGAGGCGCCGCTTGTTCACCTCGTCCATGAGCATCTTGACGATGCCCTCGTCGCCGGTCCGCACCTTGTACTTCGGCGTCCGGCAGATCTCGTTGACCTTGTCCTTGAAGTCGTAGTACTCGAAGTAGGCGGGCGCCACGTTCCAGGCGGCCAGGCCCAAGGCCAGCACCGCCACCAGGAGGATGAGCCCCCCCAGCTTCCCCTCGCCCTTCTCGCTCGTCCGTCTCATCGGCATCCTCCGGGCCGTCCGCGGCGGCCCCGCTAGCGGATCACGTGGAAGAAGCGCTTCCACCGCGTCCGCCCGAACGCGGAGAGAGTGTCCTTCGCCCACTCGACGAGGCCGGTGCGGTGGTACTCCTCCCGCGTCGCCTCGTACGACCAGTAGACGAGCAGCGCCCGGCCCTTCACCTGGTCGGCGGGCAGGAAGCCCCAGAAGCGGCTGTCCCGGCTGTTGTCTCGGTTGTCGCCGAGCACGAGCAGCTGCCCGTCGGGCACGACCTGCGGCCCCCAGTCGCCGCGGCTCGAGTGACCCACGCGCAGGGCGTACTCGGGGTCGTCGGGCCGCAGCGGGGCCTCGATGAAGTGGGCGTACGGCTCGTCGAGGGGCTTGCCGTTCACGAGGACCTGCTTGTCCCGGATCTCGATCGTCTCGCCGGGAAGGCCGATCACGCGCTTGATGAAGTCGCGCGTGGGGTCCTCCGGGAACTTGAAGACGACGACGTGCCCGCGCTGGATCGGCTTCTTGCCGAAGAGGGCGTCCTCCCACGGAGCGAGGGAGGGGGAGTACACCAGCTTGTTGACGAGCAGGTGGTCCCCGATCAGCAGGTTGGGCTCCATCGAGCCCGTGGGGATCTTGAAGGCCTGGACGGCGAAGGTGCGGATGAAGAGCGCGAGGATGACGGCGACGACGATCGACTCGAGGTACTCGCGGGCGACCGATTTCTTGAAGGTGGGCTCGGGGGCGGGCTCCGGCTTCTCGCTCATCCGGTCGATTCTAGCCGATCCGGGCGCGGGCGGCGGGGCAGCCCTGACAGATGCCCGCGGCCGTGTCCAGGGGGCGGGCTGGCTGGCCTACTCGTCGACCCGCAGGACGGCGAGGAAGGCTTCCTGCGGGATGTCCACTGTGCCCACCCGCTTCATCCGCTTCTTGCCTTCCTTCTGCTTCTCGAGCAGCTTCCGCTTGCGCGAAATGTCGCCGCCGTAGCACTTGGCTATGACGTTCTTGCGCAGCGGCTTCACCGTCTGGCGGGCGATGACGCGCGAGCCGATCGCGGCCTGGATCGCCACCTCGAACATCTGCCGCGGGATCATCTTGCGCATCTTCTCGACGAGGGACTTGCCGCGCTGGTACGCCGTCTCCTGGTGGACGATCAGCGAGAGCGCGTCCACGGGGTCGCCGTTGACGAGGACGTCGAGCTTGACGAGCGGCGAGACCCAGTGTCCGGTGAACTCGTAGTCGAGGGAGGCGTAGCCCCGCGAGGCCGACTTCAGCCGGTCGTAGAAGTCGAGCAGGATCTCGGCGAGGGGGAGGTCGTACTGGATCATCACCCGCGTCGGCGTGATGTAGTGGATCCCCTTCTGGATCCCGCGCTTGTCCTGGCAGAGCTTGAGGATGGGGCCCACGTACTCGTCGCCGGTGAGGATGGTGGCGGTGATGACCGGCTCCTCGATCGAGTCGATCTTGCCCGGGTCGGGCAGGCGGGACGGCGAGTCGATCTCGATCACCTGGCCGTCGGTCTGCAGCACGCGGTAGCGCACCGAGGGCGCGGTGATCAGCAGCTCGAGGTCGAACTCGCGCTCGAGGCGCTCCTGGACGATCTCCATGTGCAGGAGCCCCAGGAAGCCACAGCGGAAGCCGAAGCCGAGCGCGGCGGAGGTCTCGGGCTCGTAGAAGAACGAGGAGTCGTTGAGCCGCAGCTTCTCGAGCGCGTCGCGCAGCTCCGCGTACTGGTCGGCGTCCACCGGGTAGAGCCCGGCGAACACCATCGGCTTGATCTCCTTGAAGCCCGGGAGCGGCTCCTTCGCGGGCTGGCGCTCGTCGATCAGCGTGTCGCCGATCGCGACGTCGGAAACCTTCTTGATCCCCGCGATGACGAAGCCCACCTCGCCGGCGGAGAGCGAGTCGACGGGGACGGGCTTCGGGGTGAAGACGCCGAGCTGCTCCACCTCGTGCGTCCCGCCGCTCGCCATGAGGCGGACCTTCATGCCGGGCTCCAGCCGGCCGTCCACCACGTGAACGAGGACGACGACGCCGCGGTACTGGTCGAACCAGGAATCGAAGACGAGGCCGCGGAAGGGGCCGTCGGGGTCTCCCCTGGGGTGCGGGATCCGCTGGACGATCGCCTCGAGGATCTCCTCGATCCCGTCGCCCATCTTGGCCGAGGCGAGGATCGCCCCCGAGGCGTCGATTCCGATGATGTGCTCGATCTGCTCCTTGGCGCGCTCGGGCTCGGCCCCGGGCAGGTCGATCTTGTTGAGGACCGGGATGATCTCGAGGCCGGCGTCCGAGGCGAGGTGGGCGTTCGCGAGGGTCTGGGCCTCGACGCCCTGGCTGGCGTCCACGACGAGGAGCGCCCCCTGGCAGGCGGCGAGCGAGCGCGACACCTCGTAGGCGAAGTCCACGTGGCCGGGGGTGTCGATCAGGTTGAGGACGTAGCCCTGCCCGTCCTTCGCCTTGTACTCGAGGCGGACGGAGTGCTGCTTGATCGTGATCCCGCGCTCGCGCTCGAGGTCCATCGAGTCGAGGAACTGCTCGGTCATCTCCCGCTGGCTGAGCGCCCCCGTCCGCTCCATCAGGCGGTCGGAGAGGGTGGTCTTGCCGTGGTCGATGTGGGCGATGATCGAGAAGTTGCGGATGTTCTGCTGCTGCATCTCGGCACGGCCGCGGCCCTCGGCGGGCGCGGCAAACCCTCATTCTAGCCGTTCGGCCGGCCGATCACGACAGTGTCGAGCCGCGGGCTGCCGAAGAAGAGCCCACGGCCCTTCTCGTCGAGGCGCCAGGCGGGGTTCAAGCGGAGAAGCCGGTCCGCCAGGACCTTCAGGACCTTGCCCGACTCGTCCTGGAGCCGCTGGGCGTCGGGGCAGGCCACCAGGATCCCGACCCGGCCGTTCAGGAAGGCGAGGAAGAACTCGTCGCTCTCCAAGTCCTCGAAGAGGTCCCGCATCTCCTCTCCGCCTTCGGCCCGGCTGTCCCCGGGCGCGGCGGGGCCGTGCAGGACCTCCGGGACGCGGAAGAGCGCCTCCGCGTGGGACTGCACGAAGCGCCTGAGGACCCAGGAAGCTCCCTCGCTCGTGTCGCTCGGGCTCTCCAGGAGGACCCCCTTCGGGTCGAAGAGGGCGGCGTAGCGCCCCTCCCCGAGGTCGCGGAGGGCGTCGAGGAGGCGGTGCGCGTCCTCCTGGAGCTTCGCTTTCAACTCGAACATGACCGGCACTATAGCGCGTGCCGCGCGAGGCGGGGCAACGCTGACTGCTTGAAAGGCCGGACCTTAGGTGGTAGAAACCATACGCCGCAACCCGGCCGGCTCCGCCCCTCGGGGGGGTCCGTGGACCCCGTCGGAAGGGCTCCCGGGCGGGCCAGTGGGGAGAGGGGAATGCTGAGGAAGATCCTCGCCGTCGACGACTCGGCGCTCATCCACCAGATGTACAAGCTCTTCCTCTCCCGCTACAAGAGCTGCAAGCTGGTGAGCGCCATGAACGGCCTGGAGGCTCTCGACAAGCTCGCTCAGGAAGAGGGCATCGACCTCATCCTGCTGGACATCAACATGCCGGTCATGAACGGCCTGGAGTTCCTGCAGCGCGTGCAGAAGGAAGCCGCCTACAAGGACATCCCGGTCATCATCATCTCCACCGAGGGCAAGGAAGAAGACACGATCCGGGGCCTCAAGATGGGCGCCCGCGGCTACGTGAAGAAGCCCTTCCAGGCTTCGGAGCTCCACAGCCTCATCGAGAAGATCACGGGCCCGTGAGCCCCGGAGCGGCGCCCGGCCCCCGCTGATGGAGTTCGAGGTCTCCGCCGAGCTCGTCGGCATCTACCTCGAGGACGCTCGCGAGCACCTCGCGGTCCTCGACACCGCTCTCCTTCGCCTCGAGCGGGAGGGCCACGACCCCGGGATCGCGGCCTCCCTCCTCGGCCCGCTGCACACGCTGAAGGGCAACAGCGGGATGATCGGCTTCACCGGCGTGAAGGACTACGTCCACTGGCTGGAGGAGGTCTTCGCCCGCGCCCGCGACGGGGCCCTCGTCCTCGACGGGGCCCTCCTCGAACACTTGTTCGAGGGCGCGACCGCGCTGCGGCAGGCCGTCGAGTCGGCCTGCGCGGCCGGGCGTGAGGCGCGGGACCTCTCGCCGCAGGGGAGCGCGCTCGGCGTGCTGCTCGACTCGGCCGCGGCTCTCCCGGCGCGGCCCGCGCCCGGCGCGGCCCCGGTCGCGCCCGAGCCCGTGAAGACGGGGTCCGGGGCCGAGGCCGCGCTCGCCCTCACCCGATCGAGCATGGTACGGGTGGACTTCGCGAAGCTCGACCACCTGCTGAACCTCGTCGGCGAGCTGATCGTCCACCGCACGAAGCTCAACGAGCTGGCCCGGCAGATCGCCGCCGTGGTCCCCGGCGCCGGGCCGGAGCTGCTCGAGGCCGTCCATCAGGTCGCCGGGGTCTCGACCCAGCTGCAGGAGACGATCATGGACGTGCGGATGCTCCCCATCCGCCACGTCTTCGAGCGCTTCCCGCGGCTCGTGCGTGACCTCGCCCACCAGCAGGGCAAGCAGGTGGAGCTCGTCCTGCAGGGAGAGGACACCCGCGTCGACAAGGCGGTGATCGACGAGATCGGGGAACCGCTCGTGCACCTCATCCGCAACGCGGTGGACCACGGCATCGAGCCGCCCGCGGTGCGCGCCGCCCGCGGCAAGTCGCCGACCGGCACCCTCCTGCTCTCGGCCGTCCAGGAGTCGAACCAAGTCGTGATCACCCTGGTGGACGACGGGTCGGGGATCGACGCGGCCGTGGTCCGCCGCAAGGCGATCGAGCGCGGCATCGTGAGAGCGGACGAGACGCTCACCGACCGCGAGGCGATCCAGCTCATCTTCACCGAGGGCTTCTCGACCGCCCGCACGATCACCGACGTGTCGGGGCGGGGGGTAGGGCTCGACGTGGTGGTGCAGAGCGTGGAGCGGCTCAACGGGCTCATCGAGGCGGAGACGATCCCGGGGGCGGGGACCAAGTTCACGCTCCAGCTGCCGCTGACCCTGGCCATCATCACCGTGCTCATGGTGGAGGTGGGCGGGGCGGTCTACGCGCTCCCCTCGGGGGCGGTGGTGGAGAGCCTGCGCTTTCCGAGAAGCAAGGTGGTGCGGATCGGCGGCCGCGATACCCTGCGCGTGCGCGACCGCATCGTGCCGCTCCTGCACCTCGCCGAGCTCTTCGGGGCGAAGTCCGCGGGCGGCGACGACGCCTACGCGGTGATCGTGGGCCGCGGGGAGAAGCGCCTCGGCCTCACCGTGGACCGCCTCCGCGGGCAGCAGGACGTCGTGATCAAGGCCCTCGACCCCGTGGTCTCGGAGAGCGTCGTCGGCATCGCGGGGGCCACGATCCTCGGCGATGGGCGGGTGGTGCTCATCCTCGACGTGGCCTCGCTCTTCGAGGGCCGGCGCGCCCGGGCCCGCGGGCGCGCGGCGGAGCCGAACAAGGCGGCGGAGGCCTGAGCGTGTACGAGGGATACTGGGGCCTGCGCGAGAAGCCCTTCCGGAAGACGCCCGACCCGCGCTACCTCTTCCTGAACGAGACCTACGAGGAGGCCCTCGAGCGGCTGCTCTTCGCGGTCGAGGAGATGGAGCTCGCCCTCCTCACCGGCGAGGTGGGCTCGGGCAAGACGCTGCTCACGCGCGCGCTCGCGGACCGCCTGGGCGACCGGTACGAGGTCGGGATGATCCTGAACCCGCGGCTCTCGCCCCGGCAGTTCCTGCGGGCGGCGGCGAAGGAGCTCGGGGTCGCGGAGCCGCGCTTCCACTCGAACGACCTCCTCGAGCAGATCCACGACCGCCTCCTGGAGCTCGACGAGAAGGGCCGCGCGGCGCTCCTGATCGTGGACGAGGCG
>JBGPQQ010000138.1:0-7892 GCA_041489115.1 Vicinamibacteria bacterium
CGTTGAGCCCCGGATTGGCGGAACTGGCGTGGTCTAGCAGCATGAAGAACTCGTCGCCGGCGACGTCGTTGCCGCCACCCGAGAGCAGGATCGCCTTCGGGAGCTCCGAGCGCCGCAGCATCTTCTCGAGCACCTTCTTGAACTTGCCGAGTTGGTCGCCGGTGTAAGCCATGTCCTCGACGCGATCACCCTGGTGCGCGACCGATTCGACGTCGAAGCCGTGCTCGTTCTCGAGCTGGTCGAGCACGTCCCACCAGAGATAGTCGAACCACGAGTCGCCCTCGGCCACGAGCGTCGCGATCCCCTTGGCCCCCGCGGCGCGGATGAACCGGGGCTCGATTTGCACGGCGCGCGCCCTCGCCCGCGGCGTGGCGCTGGCAATCGCAACCGCCCGGCGCCGTAGGGCCGCCGCTCGGTCGCGGCGCACTCTTGCGGCGACTTGCTCTCCGACGGCCACGGCCTTGCGTGTCGATACGGCCGTTGCGGACGTTCGGGTGCGGGAGGACTTCGGCCGGCGCTTGGCAGCCATTCTCACCCTCGATCGGATCGACCGAGCGGCGGCTCCCCGCCGCCCCGCTGCTCGGCGCTCGTCGTCAGCGCGTCCGGATGGCCCCGGTGACCTCGACCTTCAGCGGGACGCCGTCGATGTCGGACGGGAGCTTGACGCCCGGTTCGATCGGTTCACTCACATTCAGCTTGACGGCATAGTCTCCACGAACCCGGGTGATGCCGACACCCGTCAGGGACTCCAGCTTCTCGAAACGCCGGAGAGCTGATTTCTTCGCCGCCTGTGCCCGTTCGAGCGATATCCGAGGCATCACTTCGTCTATGATCGCGCCGATCGGAGGCTATGACAAGAGCTTGGCCTTCAGGTCGTTCAGCACCCGGTGGATCGGGTTGGCAAAGGTCAAGCCGGTGCCGTTCCGCCCGCCCGTGTCGCTCCCCGCGAACAGGAGGGCGACGGCTTTCATGCCCGAGTCGACGATCAGCGAGCCGCTGTCCCCCCCGTCGCTGAACGGCCTTGTTCCCGCACCCTCGATTTCGATCTGTCCGTCGAAACGCAGGTTGCCCAGGTCATAGCTGACGACGACGTTGTCGAGGTCGAACGCAGTCACCCGTCCCTTGGTCGGCCCGGTCGTACGGCCGACCTTGTAGACGACCTCGCCTTCGTCGAGGAACTCCGGACCGAGTCCCTTCAGCTTGCGGTCCGTGCCGTTCACCAGGCTCCTTAGCAGCCGCGCGTCGTAGGCCTCGCCCCTCTCCAGCGCGGCGATCGCCGCGTCCACGAGGTTCGACCCGCGCCGCTTCAACCGCACCGAGCCCGAGAGGCGAGCGACCCGCTCCCGCGGCTCTCTGCCGCCGTCGAGCGTCGCGCGCTGGAGGATCCAGTCACGCGGCGTTGCGCGGTCTTCGTTGGCCAGGACGTGGTTGTTCGATAGAAGGCAGATGGCGCCGCCGCGCTCCACGAACGCGCCCAGCGTGCCGGCCGTGACCTTGACGTGACCCACCGACGCGCCGATCAGCAAGGGACGCGTGTTGCGCTGGTGCCACGCGGCCTGGGCGCGGGTCGCGGCGGCCGGTCCGCGCCGCGACGCCGCCCGCCGGCTCGTCGCGCGCTTGTCGATCCGGCCGACCATTCGGATGTCGACTTCGCCCCTGGCCTGCTTCCTCAGATGCTCAACGATCGGGCTGTCTCTCAGCGCCGCTCGCTGAAGACGAATGGCCAGCCGATATTCCCTTCCGTGCGGCGCCACCCCAAGCGCGAGCGACCGCTGAACATCTGGAACCGTGTCGATCGCCCTGGCGCCGACGCTGAACATCGACGGGTGTCCCGCGCCGCCTCGGACACCGAGCGATACGCTGAAGGCGCGCGCGCCCACCGCCGAAACCCTTGCGGAGCGTATCGCAAGCGGCTCGACGATCTCGTTCAGCAACTGCAGCTTGAGCCCTTGTGCCGACTCGAGGCGCATCGTATCCCTCCTGAGTGGACCGACGCCGCGATCAGTTGCCGCAGGCGGGCCTTCGCTGACTTCGCTGGCCGCCTGCGTGTCCGGGAGGACCGTCCGAAAGCCCTTGGCCGCTCTGCCCGGACCCTTCCTCATGCTGGTAAACGGATATTCGAAGAAAGACTACATGGATACTTCAGTATGTGTCAAGAGAGCTGACCTTGTCGGCCGCTGCCTTGTTGACGGGCGACACCTTTTTTCAGCCGGCCTGGATCTCGCGGCCTTCGTCGGGATTTCGGACGAGGTAGGCGGCGGTGTCCTCGAGCCGCTGGTGCTGTTCGGGGTCGATTCTCTCGCCGACGTGTGCGGAGAAGCCGGGGCGACTCCGGCGTGGGGCCGGGCGAGGGAGTCCGGGCACCGGCATCCAGGGTCACAGCGCCTTCAGAGCCTCCCGTGAGACCTCGAGGGTGAAGGCGAGATCGTCGTCGGTGTGGGCGGCGCTGATCGACCCCTGCTTGCAGGGGAGGGGAAAGTGGAAGACCCGGCGGTCCAGGAGGGCGCGTCGGTAGCGGCGGTCGAGATCGAAGTCGTGGTGGGCGGCGAGGTCGTGCCAGTCCACGGGGACGTGGTCCATGAAGTAGACGCAGAAGGCGGAGCCGAGGCGGCTGACGACAGCGTTCATGCCGCGCTCCGCGAACAGGGCCTCGAGACCGCGCTGGAGAGTCGAGCCCTTCTTCTCCAGGTCGCGATAGACCGCGCCGTCCTTGTCCCGCAGCCGGTCGATGGTGGCTATGGCCGCCGCGGTCGGCACGGGATGGGCGTTGTACGTCCCCGCGATCAGCACCCGGCGCGCCGGATCGGGACTGTCGAAGAGATCCATCACGTCGGCGCGGCCCCCGATGACGCCGAGCGGGTAACCGTTGGCGACGGCCTTGCCGAAGACGGAGAGGTCCGGCCGGACGCCGCACAGTGACTGATAGCCCCCGAGCGCGGCTCGGAAGCCCGTCTTCACCTCGTCGAAGACGAGGAGCGTCCCGTGGCGGTCGCAGGTCTCTCGAAGAGCCGCGAGGTATCCGGGCCGAGGCGGAACCACCCCGATGTTCTGCAGGACGGGCTCGGTCAGGACGCACGCGACGGGTTGTCGCGAGAGCACCCAGTCGACCGACGCCTCGTCGTTGAAGTTCACCAGGTGGAGGAGCCGCCGCGTGGCCTCGGGGATCCCGGCCGAGCTCGGCAGGAACGCGTACTCGCCGGGGCTCGTCCGGGGACCCGTGTCCTCGAGCCGGGGCATCACCTCCCGGGCGACCTCGTTGTGCCAGCCGTTGTAGCCGCCGAGCACGAGCACTACGTGGTCGCGGCCGGTGAACGCGCGGCTCAGCCGGATCGCGTGGGCCGTGGCCTCGCTGCCCGTGTTCGCGATCTGGACGCGCTCGAGCGATGGCACGCAGGCCCGGAGGCGCTCGGCGAGGTCGATCTCCCACCGGGTCGTCCCGCAGCCCATGAGCGAGGCGCCGGCGCGGAGCGCGGCCTCGACCGCGGCGTTCACGCCGGGATCGTTGTGGCCCAGGACGTGAGGGGCGAAGGCGGCGTGGTAGTCGACGTACTCGTTGCCGTCGGCGTCCCAGATGCGGCTGCCCTGCGCGCGCACGAAGCTGATGGGCGGGTCCGTCCGGCGGTTGAGGGAGACGACGCCGCCCGCGATCGAGGCCTTCGCGCGGAGGGCGAGCGCCTCGGACTCGGGGCGGCGGTCGATGAGCCTCGTCGGCATGATTCCCCCTATGACCTCCCTACGACGGGCAGCACGAACCGTCGCGCCGCGGCGTCCCGAGGGCGCAGGAAGTCGAGGTCGCAGCCCTCGTCGGCCTGCAGGACGGTGTCGAGGAAAAGGCGCGGCCAGCCACGGCGGTGCGGCGACTCGGGGGCGTGCCAGGACTGGCGACGTGCGGCGAGCTCCGCCTCGTCCACCCGGAGGTCGATGTGCCGAGCGGACACGTCGAGGGAGATGGAGTCACCCGTGCGCACGAGGGCGAGGGGGCCCCCGGCGGCCGCCTCCGGGGCCACGTGGAGGACGACGGTTCCGAAGCCCGTGCCGCTCATGCGCGCGTCGGAGACCCGGACCATGTCGGTCACGCCGGCCCGCTGCAGCTTCTTCGGGATCGGCACCTGGGCCCACTCCGGCATCCCGGGGCCCCCTCGCGGCCCCGCGTTGCGCAGGACGAGGACGGTGTCGGCCCGCACGTCGAGCGAGGGATCGTCGATGCGGGCGAGCATATCGGCGTAGGAATCGAAGACGAGGGCCGGCCCTTCGTGGCGCAGAAGCCCCGGCGTCGCCGCCGCGACCTTGAGAACCGCTCCCGCGGGCGCCAGGCTGCCCCGCAGCACCGCCAGGGTGGGGGCCGGAGCGACCGGACGCTCGAAGCGGCGGATCGTGCCGTCGGGCGGGTCCGGCACCGATGCGAGCTCCTCCCGCCACGTCCGGCCCGAGACGGTCATCGCGTCGACGTCGAGCCGGGTCTCGAGGCGCTTCAGGAGAGCAGGCATTCCGCCGGCGCGCTCGAAGTCGTCGATCAGGCCGGACCCCGCCGGCTTCACGTCGACGAGGCAGGGGATCTCGCGCGAGAGGGCGTCGAAGCGGTCGAGGGTGAGGTCGACTCCCGCCCGTCCCGCGACGGCGAGCAGGTGGAGGATCGCGTTGGTGGAGCCGCCCAGGGCCAGAAGGGCGCGAACGGCGTTGTCGAAGGCCGACGGAGTCAGGAGGCGGGAGGGACGCAGGTCCTCGCCCACCATCGCCACGATTCGCTCCCCGGCCGCCCGGGCTTCGGCGTCTCGCTCGGCGCTCGCCGCCGGCCGGGTGCCGCTGCCGGCGGGCATCAGACCCAGCGCCTCCGCCATCGCCGCCATGGTCGAGGCCGTCCCCATCACGTTGCAGGCGCCGGGCCCGCAGGCGAGCGTCTTCTCGACGCCGCGGAACTCGTCCTCGGTGAGCCGGCCCGCCCGCACCTCGTCCCAGAGCCGCCACAGATCGGTGCCGCTGCCGAGGCGTTGCCCGCGCCACTCGCCGGCGGGTCGCGGACCGGCGTTGAGCTGGAGCGCCGGCAGGTCGGCGCTGGCCGCGGCCATGAGCTGGGCGGGAATCGTCTTGTCGCACCCGCCGAGGAGCACGACGCCGTCGATGGGGTAGCCGCGGAGCGTCTCCTCGACCTCCATCGCCAGCAGGTTGCGGTACATCATGGCCGAGGGCTTCAGGAGATCCTCGCCCAGGCCCATCACGGGGAACTCGAGGGGGATCCCGCCGGCGCGGCGCACCCCGGTCTTCACGGCGTCGGCGATCCTCCGGAGCCCCACGTCGCACGGGCTGAGCTCCGACCAGGCGCTCGCGATGCCGATGACCGGCTCACCCCGGTAACGGTCCATGTCCAGGCCCAGCATCCGCAGCGCTCCACGGTGCTGGAAGCCGAGCTCGTCCCGGCCCCGGAGCCACTCGTGGGAGCGCAGCCTCACGCCTTCGGCCCCAGGCGGGCGAGCAGCTCCCGGCCCGGCTTCTGGCCGGCGAGCTGGCCGCCGTCGACCACGAAGACCTGCCCGGTGATCCAGGCCGCCTCGTCGCTCGCCAGGAAGAGGAAGAGCCCGGTGACGTCCTCGACCGTCCCCGGGCGTCCCATCGGGACGTAGCGCTCCACGAAGTCGCGGACGAACTAGGGGCTGTCGATCTCCTTCGACATCGGGGTCTGCAGATAACCCGGGGCCACCGCGTTCACCCGGACGCCCACGTGGGCGAGCTCGAGCGCCATCGTCCGGGTCAGCATCACGACCCCGCCCTTGCTGGCGTTGTAGTGTGCGTATCCGCTCTCGCCGTCCAGGCCGTTCTTGCTCGCCATGTTGAGGACGACGCCTCGTCGCCGTCGCGCCATCCCCCGGCAGACGGCCTGATCGACGTGGAACATGCCGGTCAGGTTGACGTCGAGGATGCGCTTCCAGCTCTCCTCCGTGATGTCGAGAAAGCCGGACTCCTCGGCGATCCCCGCGTTGCTCACGAGGACGTCGAGGGGGGAAAGCACCTCCGCGGACTCGACGGCCGCGGCGACCTGGCGGCGGTCGGAAACGTCGACGAGCTCCACGGCGACGTCGGCCGCCCCCGCGGTCGTCACCGAGTCGCGGGCGGCCTTCAGGTTCGCGGAGTGGACGTCGAAGAGAGTCAGCCGCGCCCCCTCGCGGGCGAAGGCCTCGGCGACGGCGAGGCCGATGCCCCGCGCGGCCCCCGTGACGAGAACGTGTCGTCCCTCGAACCGCCTCATCGTGGATCCTCCCGGGCGCCCTCCGGCATCAGTCGTCGGCCGGCGGCGGCGCCGCCACTGCCGTGCCCTGTCCTCGCGCCCGTCGCGCCACGATCTGCTCCTCGTAGACGGTGATGAGCAGCGTGCTCGCCAGCACGAGAACGCCCCCCGCGACCATGGGCAGGGTGAGCCGCTCGCCCAGCACGAGCCAGGCGATGACGAGTCCGAAGAACGGGATCAGGTAGTTGCTGAGAGCGGCCTGGGTAACGTCGAGCCGCGAGAGCACGTTCAGGAACATGACCATCGAGAGCCCGTACTGGAAGACGGCGAGGAGGAGGAGGCCCACCCACGCCTTCGCCCCGAAATGGGGCATGGCGGCGAAGCCCGACCGCTCGAGCGCGACCGCCAGGGGCAGGAGCGTGGCCACCACCGCGTAGTAGCTGTAGACCAGGACCTCGAGTGGCGTGTACCTCGTGAGGAGACGCTTGCTGTAGACGTTGTAGAAGGCGCTGCCGCCGACGCCCCCCATGATGAGCAGGTTGCCGACCAGGAACCGGCGGTCGGCGAAGTCGAGGTCGCGCCAGTCGACGCCGGAGCACTGGAGGACACCGAGGATCGCGAAGGCGAAGCTCGCCCAGCGGACCGCGGTCATCCGCTCGCCGAGGATCAGGAAGGCCATGAGGGCGGTGGCCACCGGCAGGGTGAGGGCGAGAAGGGCGGCGTTGGAGGCGGGGGCGATGCCGACGCCACACGTGACGAGGAGCTGGGCGGCCACCTGGCCAGCCACGCCGATCAGGACGAACTGCGCCACGTCCCGAGCCGGCGGGCGGTCCTGTCTTCCTCGCGCACGGCGCTCGCGACGGACGATGGGCACGAGGAAGAGGGTGGCGAGGGTCATGGGGACGAACGTGGCGAAGACCGGCCCCATCCGCTCCTGCACCAGCTTGGCGAGGACGAACTGGCTCGCCCAGATCAGGTTGCAGGCGAGGAGGAGCGTCCAGTCCACGAGCCGTGCCGCCGTCCGGGCCATTCGCTTTCCCTTGCCGAGGCGCAGACTATAACGTTAAAATCGGCGCCGTCAAGGCTGAGGCATGACGACCCTCAAGGACGTCGCGCGGGTCACGCGGGTCTCCGCCCAGACCGTCTCCAACGTCGTCAACGAGCGGGACGTCGTCCACCCGGAGACGCGGCGCCGCGTGCTCGCCGCAGTCGACCGTCTCGGCTACCGGCCCAACCTCGCCGCGCGCGGGCTGCGCCGGCGGCGCGCCGGCGCCCTCGGGTTTCTCGTGGTGGACCCGTCGCCCCGCTATCTCGCGGATCCGTTTCATGGCGCGGTATTGACGGGGCTCGCCGACGTCGCCCGCGACCGAGGCTACGGGCTCGTGATCCAGGGCTCGCCTCCCGGGTCGCCGGACGATGGCTCGCTCGCCGACCCGTTTCGGCAAGCCCAGGTCGACGGCGCCGTGGTGACCCTTGGCGGGACTACGGCCGAGCGGCGGCGGCACCTGGCCGCGGTGCGGCGAGCGGGGGGACCGTTCGTGCTCCTCGAGCAGCCGGTCAGCGAGAGAGACGACGCCGCGAGCGTCCTCGGCCGCAACCGCAGCGGCGCCGCCGCGGCCGTGCGCCACCTGCTGGAGGCGGGGCATCGCCACCTCGGCTTCGTGATCCCGAG
>JBGPQQ010000139.1:0-7873 GCA_041489115.1 Vicinamibacteria bacterium
CGAGCCGCAGGTGCAGCGGGACGAGGCCGAGGTGCGACGAGCCCATGCCGGTGAGCACGACGCGGCGCAAGTCGCCGCCCCGCAGGCGGCGTGCGACGCCGTCGAGCGCGGCCGTGGACTCGAGCTGCCGGAGCGTGTCTTCGAGCGCTCGCGGCTGGTCGAGGATGTCGCGCCAGTAGGGGCCTTCGACGATGCGGAGTGCCATGACCTCGCTCCCCCTCGCGTCGCCTCGATGACGCCCGTTCGACGGCCAGACGACCCGCCGGGCGTGATCGGCGCCGTGCGGAAAGGTGTGAGTGTAGCCGTTTTTCATCATGAAGGCGCTGAATTGATGGAGTGGGTCTCTGGAAATTCTAAGATGATACTTTGCAACTAGCTATACACAAACGATAAATTGGCGTTTGTATCGCAGAGGATACGCTCACACAAAACGCTCAACTCACTCATTCTGGCCAAGCCCCTACGAGAGACTCGTAGCTGTAACTCATTGAACAGCAATATAATGGTGTTCGTCGGCGTGATGCCACAACATCTAGTGTTTTTCCCTTGACACCCGGGAGGCGCTTCCCGATAATCGCCGTCGCCGCCTTACGGCACATTCACCGCGCCGGGCGGGCTGGCGGGAGGGGTCGCCGGTCACCGGAGAGCCGTCGCCTTCGAGAAGCCGCAGCATCGCGCAAAGAGAGGTATCCCTGATGTCGACCCATCCCGTGGAGAACCCGAGAGGCGAGCCCCGCACCGCGCCGCACGCGGAGAAGCGGACGGGCCTGACTTTCCGGCGGCACTTCACGAAGGCGGGAAGACACCCCTTCGACGAGGTGACCTGGGAGCTGCGCTCCGCGGTCATCAACGACGAGAGGGGCCAGCCGGTCTTCGAGCAGCACGGCATCGAGGTGCCGGTCACCTGGAGCCAGACGGCGACGAACATCGTCGCGTCCAAGTACTTCCGCGGCCAGGTCGGGGCGCCGGACCGCGAGAGGAGCGTGCGCGGCCTCATCTCCCGCGTGGTGGACACGATCCGGGGCTGGGCCGAGGCCCAGGGCTACTTCGCGACGCCCGAGGACCTGCAGGCCTTCAGCGACGAGCTCGCCCACCTCCTCGTCCAGCAGAACGCGGCCTTCAACAGCCCGGTCTGGTTCAACGTCGGGATCGAGAAGCACCCGCAGTCCTCGGCCTGCTTCATCAACGCGGTCCAGGACACGATGGAGTCGATCCTCGGCCTCGCCCGCACCGAGGGCATGCTCTTCAAGTTCGGCTCGGGCACCGGCTCGAACCTGTCGAACATCCGCTCCTCGAGGGAGCCCCTCGCCGGCGGCGGCACCGCCTCCGGCCCCGTCTCCTTCATGCGCGGCTACGACGCCTTCGCCGGCGTCATCAAGAGTGGGGGCAAGACCCGTCGCGCCGCCAAGATGGTGATCCTCAACACCGACCACCCGGACGTCGTCGAGTTCATCCACTGCAAGGCGGACGAGGAGAAGAAGGCCTGGGCCCTCATCGACGCCGGGTACGACGGCGCCTTCAACGTGCGCGGCGGGGCCTACGATTCCGTCTACTTCCAGAACGCCAACCACTCGGTCCGGGTGACCGACGAGTTCATGCGGGCGGTGATCGAGGACCGGGAGTGGCAGACGAAGTACGTGCTCTCCGGGGAGCCGTGCGAGACGTTCCGCGCCCGCGACCTCATGAAGATGATGGCCGAGGCGGCCTGGCAGTGCGGCGACCCCGGCATCCAGTACGACACCACGATCAACGACTGGCACACCTGCCCGAACACGGCGCGGATCAACGGCAGCAATCCCTGCAGCGAGTACATGTTCCTCGACGACACCGCCTGCAACCTCGCCAGCCTGAACCTCATGAAGTTCGTGGGCGAGGACGGCGAGTTCGACGTCGAGGACTTCCGCGCCGCCTGCCGCACCGTGATCACCGCGCAGGAGATCCTGGTCGACTACTCGAGCTACCCGACGCCGGCCATCGACCGCAACAGCCACGACTTCCGGCCCCTCGGCCTCGGCTACGCCAACCTCGGCGTGCTGCTCATGGACCGCGGGCTGCCCTACGACTCGGACGAGGGCCGCGCCTACGCCGCGGCGGTGACCGCGCTCATGCACGGCGAGGCCTACGCCCAGTCGGCGCGGGTGGCCTCCGCGATGGGCCCCTTCGCCGGCCACGCGAAGAACGCGGAGCCGATGCTGCGAGTCATCGACAAGCACCGCAAGCACGCCCACATGATCGACTCGAGCCTCGTGCCGAAGGCGCTCCTGCAGGCGTCGCTCGACGTGTGGGACGAGGCCTACGCCCTCGGCGCGCAGCGCGGCTGCCGCAACAGCCAGGTGACCGTGCTCGCCCCCACCGGGACGATCGGCTTCAAGATGGACTGCGACACCACCGGGATCGAGCCCGACATCGCCCTCGTCAAGTACAAGAAGCTCGTGGGCGGCGGGATGATCAAGATCGTCAACCAGTCGGTGCCGGGCGTCCTCAAGAAGCTGGGCTACACGCCCATCCAGGTCGAGGACATCCTCCGCTACGTCGACGAGAAGGAGATGATCGAGGGGGCGCCGCACCTCAAGGACGAGCACCTCGCGATCTTCGACTGCGCCTTCCCGCCACGGGACGGTAAGCGCTCCATCCACTGGATGGGCCACATCAAGATGATGGCCGCCGTCCAGCCCTTCCTCTCGGGCGCCATCTCCAAGACCGTCAACATGCCGACCGACGCGACGCCCGAGGACATCCAGGAGGCCTACGTCGAGGGCTGGAAGCTGGGCCTGAAGGCGATCGCGGTCTACCGCGACGGCTGCAAGCGCAGCCAGCCGCTCTCCACCTCGAAGGAGGAGGCGAAGGGCACTCCCGCGGCGCCGGCCGTGACGGCTGCTGCCGTGCCCGCGGCGGAGGGTCGGCCCGCCCGCCGCAAGCTGCCCGACGAGCGCCACGCCATCACCCACAAGTTCCAGATCGCCGGCCACGAGGGCTACATCACGGTGGGGATGTACGAGGACGGAAAGCCCGGCGAGATCTTCCTCGTGATGGCGAAGGAGGGCTCGACGATCTCCGGCCTCATGGACGCCTTCGCGACGTCCATCTCGATGGCGCTGCAGTACGGGGTCCCGCTCGAGGCGCTCGTCGAGAAGTTCTCTCACGTGCGCTTCGAGCCGTCCGGCTTCACCAAGAACCCGGAGATCCCCTACGCGAAGAGCATCACCGACTACATCTTCCGGTGGCTGGCCTCGAAGTTCCTCTCCGCCGAGCACCAGGAGGCGGTGGGGGTGCAGGCGAGCGAGACCTCGCTCAAGCCGCACTCGGGCCCGGTGACACCGGTGTGGGTGCAGTCCGACCGGGCGCCCGAGACGCCGGCGCCGGGAGCCGCCATGCGCGCCCAGTCCGACGCGCCGCCCTGCCACTACTGCGGCAGCATCATGATCCGCAACGGCTCCTGCTACCGCTGCGCGAACTGCGGATCGACGAGCGGCTGCAGCTAGGCGTCGCCGCGGAGGTGGGGCTCGACGGGGAGTCGGCCGCCACCGCCGCGGTGGGTGGCCGGCCAGACCTCGAGCTCTCTCCGCGCCGCGCGCTCTTTTCTCTTGCCGCGGCGCGTGGGAAGGCCTAGATTCACAGAGGGCCCGCTCTCGACGGACCTCGTTCAAGGAGGGATGCCCTATGGTGCGCAGAGTCGCAGGCGTAGCCTTCGCCCTGCTGGTCGCCGGGTTCGTGTTCGCGGGGGCGGTGAAGGAGGTCACCGGGACCGTCAAGGCGGTCACCGGCGGTACCTTCGTCGTCACCGACAGCGCGGCCAAGGACTGGACGTTCGCGGTCGACAGCAAGGAGACCCTGGTCGTCGCCAAGGGCGGCCACCACAAGATGGACAAGCTGAAGGCGAACGGCAAGCCGACCGTGATCGGCGAGTTCATCTCCGAGAAGCAGACGGTGGTCGTCAAGTACAGCGAGAAGGACGGCAAGCTGACCGCCAAGGAAGTGCACGTCAAGAAGTAGGCGGCAGCCCGCCCTTTAGCGCGAGGGCGGCCGTACCCGGGAAGGACGCGAGGAGCGCCGGTCCCGCCTCGGGGCCGAGCGCGAACACCGCGGTGGCGAAGGCGTCGGCCTCCATGGCCGTGGCCGCGCGGACGGAGACGCTCGCGGCGGGGCGACCAGGGAGGGCGCATCAGCGCGCTAGGCCATCCATCGTCTCTGGCGCTGGGGCAGGCCGGAGCCGAGAGCGTCGAGCGCGATGTTCACGTCCTCGACCATCTGGAAGTCGTACATGCCGGCGCACACGAAGTCGGCCCCGCTCTCCCAGGCGTAGCGGAAGGCCTCCTTCGGGTGGATGGCGCCCGCCGCCATCACCTTGAAGGCGATCCACGGCTCCTTCCGCTCGCGCATCCAGGCGGCCGTCTCGGCCGGCGTGTGGCAGTACATGTTGTCGTGCTCCTCGGGGTGGCGCGCCGACCAGTAGTCGTGGTGGTGCATCGTCTTCATCCAGAAGTCGGGGACCATTCCCGCGGCGACACAGCCCTGGAGCGTCTCGAGGCGGTGGGCTCCGATGCCCACGATCACCTTGTTCTTCCGGATGAGGTCGATCACCCTCGCGAGGCGGTCCGGCTGGCCGCTCCTGACGTAGTAGTCGGCGGTCTCGCCCTGGATGTAGCAGGCCACGGCCCCGTAGTCGATCGCGCGCTGCACCTTGTCGAGGTACTTGTCGAAGGGCATCGGCTTCGCGCCCTTGTCGTCGTAGTCGAGCCCGGCGCAGTCCGAGATGAACTGGATCTTCCCGATGCGCCGCTTCCAGTACTCGTCGATGAGGGTGCACAGGATCGGGTTGGTGAGGAGGGTGTTGATGCCGCACTTCTCGGCCACGAGGAGCGTGGCGAAGATCCGCTCCTTGTTGTGGTAGGCCTTCACGAGCTGGGAGACGTAGATGAGGTCGCGCGAGTGGGCCCAGCCGGAGAGGAGATTGCCGCCGAGGATGAGCCGGCTGAACTCCCTGCCCTTGATCTTCCCCGTGGGCAGCGTGCCTTCGAGGTCGCGCAGGCTCGCCACGTCGAGGGTCTTCGTGCTCGCCGCCGTGACCGCGTCCACGAGGTTCTTCTCCTCGTAGCTCGACCACCGGCGCTTCTTCACGAGGGCGTAGGCGAAGGCCCCGAGGAAGGGAAGGCTCGCGAGGTTCGCGAGCATCTCGCGACGGCCGGGCGCGTCGGCGGGGCCGGGCTTCGGCCGGGCTGCGGACGGCTCGGCAGCGGCTTCCGCCGGAGCGGCCTCGCCCTCGCGCGCCTCGGCGAGCGCGGCCTGCCGGCGGCGGAGGAACCAGCGGTCGACGCCGGGGAGCGCGGTCACCGGGAGGGCCGCGATGAAAGCCAGCGTGAGGAGCTCGATCAGGTTGCGGTCCACGACGAGGTAATGGCCATCGGCCGGCACCGTGAGCCCCAGGCCCACGAGGGGCGGGTTGGCGAGGTAGTAGAGGAGGAGCAGGGCGATCGCCGCGAGGCTCGCGGCGCGGGTGAGGGTGCCGGTGATCAGGAGCAGGCCGATCAGGATCTGGCCGCCGATGTTGATCGCGTCCACGAGGGCGATCACGCCCGGGTGCGAGGCCATCCACTGGAAGGCGCCGCCCAGGATCCAGCGCGAGGCGTCGAGGTACCCGGCCGAGGTCCAGTTGCCGGAGAAGAACTTGGCGTGGCCCTCGTAGAGGAAGTGCCAGCCGATGGCGATGCGCAGGAGCGTCAGAAGCCCCCGCTGCAGCCGGCCCATCATGCCGAGTTCCGAAGCCTGCTCCGCCATGGCGCCTCCCGTCGGGTACGACGAATGGTAAGGGCCAGGTGTCCCCGGAACGGTGAGTCATTTGCACTAGAATCGGACGACCCTCGTGACGACGCCCGCGCCGGAAGAGACGCCGCCGAATACCCGCCCCGATCGAGCGCTGCTGGTGGTGACCGCGGCGGCCCTCGTCGCGCGGGCCGCCTGGCTGCTCCTCGAGCCTCGCTGCGAGCTGACCGGCGACGAGCCGAGCTGGATCGAGATCGGCCGCCAGATCGGGCGGCCGGCGGTGGCCTTCTCGCCGCTGCGCAGCGGCCTCATCTTCTACCCGCCGGTCTACCCGTACTTCATAGGGGCCCTGTTCCGGGCGTTCGGCACGATGAGGGCCGTCCTCTGGGCCCAGGTCGTGCTCGGGGCGCTCCTCGTGCCGGCCGTGGGCCGCGCCGGCGCCCTCGCGTTCGGTCGCCGGGTCGGCATTCTCGCCGCCGCCGTGACGGCCTTCTACCCCGAGCTCGTCTGGTACCCCGCGCACTACTGGTCGGAGACGCTGTACATGGTGCTCCTGTGGTGGGCGATCGAGCGCACGCTCGCCGCGTGCGGGTCGCGGCGCGCGGCCGTGGCGGCGGGCCTCCTGTGGGGGCTCGCCACCCTGACCCGCGAGCTCTCGCTCTACCTCGTGCCGATCGCCGCCCTCTGGCTGCTGCGGCCCCGGGCCGGGGACGCGCACGGCCGGTTCCGTCTCGACCGGCTCCGGCCGTCGTCCGGCGCGGTGGCGACGGCCGCCACGCTCGTGCTGGCCGCGGCGCTGACCGTCGCGCCCTGGACGATCCGCAATGCCCTCGTCTTCCGCACGTTCATCCCGGTTTCCACGATGGGCGGGCTCAACCTGTGGCAGGGGAACACGACCCTCACGCACCTCCAGATCTACGAGGTGCTGGCGACGAAGGGCGGGCCGGTCGAGCAGGACCGCTACTGCCGCGAGATGGCCAGGGAGACGATCGCCGCGCGCCAGCCGGCGTGGGTCTTCGAGAAGCTAGGCGCGGAGATGCCGGAGTTCTGGAAGGCCGGCAGCGAGGTGCTCGACCACCTCGTCGGGAGGGAGGCCTGCGGCCCGCTGCCGGCCGCGCGGCTCGTCCCGATCGAGCTGCTGCTCGTCCTGCCGTACCTGGCGGTCTTCGGCCTCTTCGTCGTCGGCCTCGTGCGCGTCCGATTCTCGGCCGGTGCGTGGCTGCTGCTCGTGCTCCTCGCCGCCTACAACGCCGCGCACGTCGCGGCCTACGCGACGACGCGGTTCCGGCTCCCCGTGCTGCCCGTCGTGTTCATGGTGGCAGCGGCGGTGGTGGTGGGCCGGCGCGAGGGCTCGCCCCTGCCGCTGCGCGGGTGGCGTCTGGCCCTGCTCGTCCTGCTCGCCGCGATCGCGCTCCTCGTGCTCGCCCCGGGCCGGGACGAGCTCGCGACCTGGCGCCTCCTCAGCGGCTGAGCCGCGCCGCCGCCTCGAGCGACCTCCGTGTCACCCGCGGACCAGGTAGGCGACGCCCACGACGACGCCGACGGTGACGACCACGAGCCGCAGGGTCGCCGGCCGCACGCGGCCCGCGAGGCGGCCGCCGAGAGCCCCCCCGGCGATCGCGCCCACGGCCATGACGAGCCCGGCGACCCAGTGCACCTGGCCGGAAAAGAGGAAGAGCGCTGCCGCCGCCCCGTTCGCGGCGAAGCCGATCGCCTGCTTCGTGGCGTTGAGGCGCGTGAGCGAGTCGTCGACGAGGAGGCCGAGCGCGGCGAGGACGATGACGCTCAGGCCGGCCCCGAAGTAGCCGCCGTAGATCGCGGCGGCGAAGACGGGAAGGACCGCGAGGGCCTCGCGTGCACCGTCCGATGGCCCTGCGGTGTGGGAAGCGTGGGGTGCCTCGCGCGCGCGCCGGTGGAGGAGCCACGCGCGCACCGGCTCCTGCACGGCGAGGAGCGCCGACGCGACCAGGATCAGCCACGGCACGAGGTGCCGGAACAGGCGCTCGCTCGTGTAGAGCAGCAACAGCCCGCCGACGAGGCCGCCGAGGAGGGCCGCGGGGACGAGCCGCCGCACCCGGGCGCGCTGGCCCGCCAGGTCGCGCTTCTGGGCGAG
>JBGPQQ010000140.1:0-7865 GCA_041489115.1 Vicinamibacteria bacterium
CAGGCCGGACGTCCCCGCCCACGTCGCCCAGGCCCCGGAGTCGATCCGCCGCGTGGCCGTGGCGCAGCGCGCGTTCCGCCGGGACCTCGCGGCCCTCAAGGGCAGGGACATCCGCATCGCGCTCGACGAGTGGAACTACTGGTACGGGCCGAACGAGTACGGGGAGCTGGGGACCCGCTACTTCCTGCAGGACGGGCTCGGCATCGCCGCCGGCCTCCACGAGCTCTTCCGCAACAGCGACCTCTACTTCATGGCGAACTACGCCCAGACCGTGAACGTCATCGGGGCGATCAAGACGACCGCGACCGCGGCGGAGATGGAGCCGACGGGCCTCGCGCTCGCCCTCTACCGGCGCCACTTCGGGACGCTCCCGGTGAAGGTGTCGGGGGCCCCGGCACCGCTCGACGTGGCGGCGGCGTGGACGGCCGACCGCTCCACCCTGACGGTGGCGGTGGTCAATCCCACGGCGGAGCCGCGGCGGTTGAGGCTCGATCTCGCCGGCGCCGCGGTCACCGGAAAGGCCCGCCGGTTCGTCCTGACCGGTTCCGACCGCTGGTCCTACAACGCCCCGGGGCGCCCCCGCGGGGTGACCGTCGCCGAGACCTCGCTCTCCGAGGGTGGGGAGACAGTCGAGGCGCCGCCCCTGAGCGTGGTTCTGCACGTGCTGCCCGCGCGCTGAGACTGTCCTCTGGTCGGCCGGCCCTGTCCTCGGCTCGGACACCCAAAGCGCCTCCGCCCGGCTTCGAGACCGGGAGAGGCTTCCGGAGCGGCTCCCAAGTCGTTGACGAATCGCATCTTACGAAGAGCCCGCAAAAGAATGTGTGCGGGGCCACGCCTGGCGAACCTTTTGCCCATCCGACACGTCGAAGAGGTTGAGACGGGGCAACCCGGTCTCGGAAAGGAGACGGACATGGGCACGACCATCGCAGCCGTTCAGGCGCTCTGCCCCCTCTGCGGGTCGCCCGTGCTGTCCGTGGGCCGCAGTGGGCGGGTCTTCTCGGAGGACCTCCACCCCATCCAGCTCGGGCCGGAGTTCGGCCGGGGCTACACCGTGTGCGACGACTGCGGCGTCCTCGCCAACCTGCCGACCGACCTCACGCTGAACTGACGGATCCCGCGCGGTTCGAGCCGCTCGGAGCGGGACGACAGGCGCTTTTCACCTTGACGGGCGCAGCCGCTCCAGCGCAAACTTCGCCCAACGTCGCACCGTCGTCACACACTTCCGGGGCTCGGCTCGATGGCGAGCCGGCACCGCATCCAGTCTGCTGGAGGGAGAGCGCATGCAGGACGAGACGCCCAAGGGTTCGCCGGGGCCCGCCCCCGCGGCCGCGCCGACCGCGGCTGATGCCTACGCCGAGACGAAGGAGGCCTTCACCACCACCGCGACCGTCGTGTCCGCCGCCGTGAAGAAGGCGGTTACGAAGGCGAAGGCCGCGGCGAAGAAGGCCGTCAAGAAGATCTCCAAGAAGAAGGTCGTCAGGAAGGCGAAGAAGGTCGCCAAGAAGAAGGTCGCCAAGAAGGCCAAGAAGGTCGCCAAGAGGGCGAAGAAGGCCAAGGGCAGGAAGAAGCGGTAAGACCCGCTCCGTCTCGCTGGAGACGAGTCGAGAGACGGTCCGAGGGGACGCCTCGTGCGTCCCCTCTTCCTTTCCCGGGCCGGGCCGCTACTGCCGGCCCCAGGTGAGGATGGCGGTCTTGAGGCCGTCGCCGCCGCGGGCGAGGCGGTGGAGCACGTCAGGAAGGCGGTCGAGGGGCGCCTCGCCGGTGATGAAGGCGTCCGGGTCCACCAGCCCGTCCGCGATCAGGCGGAACGCCTTGCGAATGCTCTCCGGGGTGTGGTGGAAGGTCGACTTGATGGTCAGCTCCTGGTAGTGGAGCCGCTGCGCGTCGATGCCGATGTGGGCGTCGGCCGGGCACCCGGCGAAGAGGTTCACGAGGCCTCCCTTGCGAACGGCCCGCACCGCGGCCTCCGCGGTCTCGGGCAGGCCCACCGCCTCGATCACCACGTCCGGCCCGTGGCCGTGCCGCCCACGCGTCCGCAGTCGCTCGGCGAGGTCTTCCCCGGGGCCGAGGGACAGCGTCTCCTCCGCCCCCAGCTCGCGCGCCTTCTGCAGGCGGCCCCGGTTGCGGCCCACCGCGATGACGTGCGCGCCGCGGAGCCGCGCGAGGGCCACCAGCATGAGGCCGACCGGGCCGGCCCCGATCACCGCGACCGTCTGGCCCTCCGCGATCCCGCTCTCGTCGATCCCGCGCACGACGCAGGCGAGGGGCTCGACCATGGCCGCCTGCCGGAAGCCGACCGCTCCGCCGAGGGGCAGCAGGTTGTGCCGCACCACCCGCGCCGGGATCCGGGCGAACTCCGCGTAGGTGCCGTTCCAGAAGAGGAGGTCGTCGCAGAGGCTCGGGCTGCCGCTCACGCAGTAGTGGCACTCCCCGCAGGGGGCGGAGTTCGCCACGACGACGGGGGTTCCCGGGTCGACGCCCTCGACGCCCGGGCCGACCTCCTCGACGACGCCCGCCACCTCGTGCCCGAAGACGGCGGGCGGCGTGATCATGCGGGCGTGGTAGCCCCGGCGGAAGACCTTCACGTCCGTCCCGCAGGTGAGCGCCACCCGCGTGCGCAGCAGCACTTCCCCGGGCTGGAGGCGCGGCACCTCCACCTGCTCGACCCGCACGTCCTCGCGGCCGTAGAGGACGGCCGCCTTCATGCGCCCGGTCACCGCCTCAGCCCTCGCCACCCATGTGGAGCACGACCTTGAGCGTCCCCGGGCCCGGGCGCATCGCCAGCGAGAACGCCTCCCGCGCGCGGTCCATTGGCAGCCGGTGGCTCACCAGCTCGCGCACGCGCACCGTGCGATCGAACACGAGCCCGGCCGCCTGCGGCTGCACGTCGATCGACGAGCTGTAGGCGGTCAGGATGTCCTTCTCGGAGGTGGTCAGCAGGCCCAGGTCCACCTCGGCTGTCTCTCCCCGCGACGTCGCGGCAAACGACAGGATACGCCCCCCGGGGCGGGTGGCGTCCAGGGCCTGGGCAAACGCCGCCCGGCCCGGGGCCGCCACGAGCGTGCAGTCGGCGCCGCGACCTTCGGTCAGGCGGCGCACCTCCTCCGGCACGTCGGGGGTGGCGGCGAGCGCGACCGCCGCCCCGAGGGACGACGCCAGCGTCCGCCGATCGGCCAGGGGATCGGAAACCACGACCTCGCCCCCCGCCCAGCGGGCGAGTTGCATCAGCAGGAGGCCGATCGGCCCCTGGCCGACGACCAGCACCGACTCGCCCTTCGAGACGCCCGCCTTCCGCACGGCCTTCAGGCACGTGTTCACGGGCTCGACGAAGGCCGCTTCCTCGGCGAGGACGCCGTCCGGGACGGGGATCGTCCCCCGCTCCACGATCCAGTCGAACGCCTTCACGTACTCGGCGTACCCGCCCCCGGACGGCTCGAAGCCGGCGGTCGTGCCGTTCCTCTTGTAGAAGGCGCACTGCGCGTGGAGCCGGCGCTCGCAGTAGAAGCACGCGCCGCACGGGACGTGGTGGTGGACGACCACGCGCTGGCCCTCGCGGAACCCCTTCGTGCCCGCGCCGAGGGCCGCCACGGTGCCGGCGATCTCGTGGCCGAAGATGCGGGGGCCCGGCAGCAGGCCCTTCTCGATCTTCTTCAGGTCGGTCGGGCAGATGCCGCAGGCGTCCACCCGCACGAGCATCTCTCCCGGCCCCGGCTCGGGGACGGGCACGTCCTCGACGGCGATCTCGCCCGGGCCCCGGTAGACGACCGCCTTCATATGCTCAGGGGGTCTGGGGGGCGGGAGGCCCCCCAGAACGGGAAAGCCAGAAACGGAGGGCCAGATCCGTAGTCGAAACATGCAGGGGGCTGGCGGAGGACGCGCTTCGTAATCGGGCATCCCGGGGACTGGCGGAGGGAGAAGCCCACGGCCGTTTCTGGCTTCCTTGTTCTGGGGGGGGTGCTTCGCACCCCCCCCAAGCCCCCCAGTGTCGGCCGTGACCGGACGGATTCCCGGTCAACGAAAGAGGTTCCTGAGGACGAACAGCACGTTCTCGCGGCGTTCCCGGAGGCGGCGGTAGAAGTAGGGGATCCAGTGGGTGCCGAAGGGCACGTAGATGCGCACGTTGTAGCCGTCGCGGACGAGCTCTTCCCAGCGCCCCTTCCGCAGGCCGTAGAGCATCTGGAACTCGAACCGCGAGGCCGCGATCTTCTGGGCCTTCCCGTAAGCGATCGTGTCGGCGATCAACTCCTCGTCGTGCGTAGCGATGGCCGGAATCTTCCCGGCGTCGAGCAGTTGGTGGGTGCAGGCCTTGAACGCCTCGCGGATCTTCCCCACGTCCTGCAGCGCCACCTCCGCCGGCTCCCGGTAGGCGCCCTTGCACAGGCGCACCCGGTCGCCGCGGCGCACGGCCTCCTCCACGTCGTCGGGCGTGCGGTGGAGGTAGGCCTGCAGCACGATGCCGACGTTGTCGTACCGCTTGCGCAGCTCGTGGAAGATCTCGAGCGTGTCCTGGGTGAGCTTCGAGCCCTCCATGTCGAGGCGCACGAAGCCGCCCGCCTCTTTCGCGACGTCGAGGATCCTGGAGACGTTCTCGAGGCAGAGGTCGCGCGAGATCTCCTGGCCCATCGAGGACATCTTGATGGAGATGTTCCGCTCGATCCCGGCCGGGATGAGGCGCAGGAGGTCCTTCGCCGCGTCGGTCGCCCGCTTCGCCGCCTGCTCGTCGAGGACGTCCTCCCCGAGCTTGTCGAACGTGGCCTTGATGCCCTTCGCCTGGAGCCGCTCGCCGGCGCGCACCGCGTCCTGCGGCCGCTCCCCGGCGACGAAGCGCCGGGCGAGGATCGTGAGGGGGTTCATCTCTTGCTCCCGTGGCCGCGCCTCGGGGCCTCGTAGGTGGCGGTGACGACGGAAGAGATGCCACCGCGCACGCGGAAGTCGCCCTCAACGGTCAGGCGGCGCGGTTTCATCGCCTTCAACAGGTCGTCGAGGATGACGTTGATCACGTCCTCGTAGAAGATCCCCTTGCTGCGGTAGGCCTGCAGGTAGAGCTTCAGGCTCTTGAGCTCCACGCAGAGCCGGTCCGGCACGTACGTGATCCGGATCGTGCCGAAGTCGGGCTGCCCCGTCTTCGGGCAGACCGACGTGAACTCGGGGCACGTGTGCTGGACGATGTAGTCGCGGCCCGGGTGGCGGTTGGTGAAGGTCTCGAGAAGGGCCATTCCGGTGCCCATTCTACCGCCGGGCGGGCGGCGCGGGGGCTACCCGCCGGCAGGCGCGGGGAACGCCGCCCGGGCGGCCTCGATCTCCCGCGCGATCTCGTCGCGCAGCGAGGCGGGCCGCACGACGCGGACGTGCGGCAGGAAGCCCTTGACCCAGGCCTTGAGGTCGAAGCTGGGCGCCACTTCCATGGTCAGGCGCACCCCGCCGTCGGGCTCGTCGGCGAGCGCCTGGCTCTCGTGCCAGCTGCGCTCGCGGACGTACCCCGCGATCCCGGCGGCGAAGACGAGCTCGACCGTCTCCGCCTTCCCCCCGAAGATACCGAAGGCCGAGCGCGCGTACTCAGAGGGGCTGAAGTCGGCCGGGATCTCGAAGCCCTGGTCGAGCACCTCGACCTTCTGCACCCGCTCCACCGCGAACGTCCGGACCTCGCCGTACTCGTGGGCGCGGGCATAGAGGTAGAGGCCGCCGCGGTAGTAGACGAGGCGGTACGGGTCGAGGTCGTAGGACTTCGTGCGGCGGCTGTTGAACGAGTAGTAGGCGACCCGCGCCTGGCGCTGGTGGAGGATCGCGTCGATGAGCCCGGCGATGACGTCCTGCTTCTTCGAGTAGTCCTTCCACGGGTCGGGGCGGGCGGAGAAGAGGTCCTGGATCCGGGAGAGAAACGGCAGGCTCTTCGCGGGCAGGGCCTCCCGGATCTTGGCGAAGGCCGACTCCACGTCCTGCCCGAACGGCGCCCCCCCGAGGAACGAGAGCATGTTCCGGCTGAAGTAGAGGGCGGCGAGCTCGGAGAGGGTGAAGCCCTGGGCCAGCTTCTGGCGGTAGCCCTCCACGAGGCGCCAGACCTTCTTGCCGTTCGCGCGGTCGTCGTAGAGGGGGAAGCCGGCCTCCTGCAGCGCCTCGATGTCGCGGCGGATCGTGCGCTCGGTGACCCCGTGCGCCGCCGCGAGCTTCGCCGAGCTCGTGAAGCGCCCCGTCTCGATCGTCTTCAGGATCTTCCACTGCCGGATGACCTCGGCGTTCCTCATCGATTCGCTCCCCGCAACCTCGGGGATTCTAGCCCCCTTCCTCCTTGGGCTATACTGCGCCTGCCCACCTCGGCAGGGGCCGAACGCCCTGCCAGCCGGAGGATCCGATGCCGGATCGCGCCACCAGGCTCGGCGATGTGATCGACGACTACTGCCCGCGCTGCCGCCTGCTCCTGAACCACGACGTCACCAGCCTCTTCGCCGGCGAGGTGGCCAAGGCCACCTGCCGGACCTGCCACAACACGCACGACTACCGCCACGCGCAGGTGCCGCCGAAGCGCAAAGCCTCGAAGAAGGAGGACAAGAAGTCGCTCATCGAGCAGGTGCTCGCCTCCATGCCGAACCCGCCCGAGCCGCCCCCCGCCCCGCCCCCGGAGGCGCGCCCGCAGAAGCGGGACCTCTGGGCCGAGATCGAGCGGATCAAGGCGCAGCGGAAAGGGCCGGCGTGAGGGCGGTCGATCTCATCCAGAAGAAGCGCGACGGGGGCGAGCTCACGGGCGAGGAGATCGACTTCTTCGTCCGCGGGTACGCCCGCGGCGACGTCCCCGACTACCAGGCCTCGGCCTTCACCATGGCCGTCTTCTTCAAGGGGATGACGCGCTCCGAGATCGTGGCCCTCACCGAGTCGATGATGCGGACGGGCGAGGTGCTCGACCTCTCCGACCTGCCGGGGCCGAAGGCGGACAAGCACTCGACCGGCGGGGTCGGCGACAAGACGAGCCTCGTGCTCGCCCCGCTCGCCGCCGCCTGCGGGGTCTACGTCCCCATGATCTCGGGGCGCGGCCTCGGCCACACCGGCGGGACGCTCGACAAGCTCGAGTCCATCCCCGGCTTCAACGTCCACCTCAGCCTCGACCAGCTGCGCGCGGTCCTCCGCGACTGCGGCCTCGGCCTCATCGGCCAGACACCGGAGATCGCCCCCGCCGACCGCAAGCTCTACGCGCTGCGCGACGTCACCGCCACCGTTGAGAGCCTGCCCCTCATTTCCGCGTCGATCATGAGCAAGAAGATGGCGGAGGGCATCGACGCCCTCGTCCTCGACGTGAAGTGCGGGGACGGGGCCTTCCTCCGCTCGCGCGAGGAGGCTTCCGCCCTGGCCGCGACCATGCTCGGCATCGGCAAGGGCATGGGCAAGAAGGTGGCGGCCCTCATCACCGACATGGACCAGCCCCTCGGGCGCGCCGCCGGCAACGCGCTCGAGGTCGCCGAGTGCGTGGAGACCCTGAAGGGACGGGGCCCCACCGACCTCGAGTCGCTCTCCGTCGAGCTCGCGGCGTGGATGGTGCACCTCGCCGGAGCCGCCGACTCGCTGGACGCGGCCAGGGTGCGGGTGCGGCAGGCGCTCGCCTCCGGGGCCGGGCTGGAGCGCTTCCGCCGCGTCGTCGAGCTCCAGGGTGGCGACCCGCGGGTCTGCGACGACCCGGGGCTGCTGCCCCAGGCCCGGGAGACGGTGGTCGTGCGCTCCGAGCGCGACGGGCGCGTGGCGCGTCTCGCCGCCCGGGCGATCGGCCACGCCGGGATGCTCCTCGGCGCGGGCCGGGAGACCGTGGACGGGGCGATCGACCCCTCCGTCGGCTTCGTCTTCCACAAGAAGGTGGGCGACCCGGTGAAGCGGGACGAGCC
>JBGPQQ010000141.1:0-7825 GCA_041489115.1 Vicinamibacteria bacterium
AGCCGGTCTTCTACCACCCGGACGTCGACGTGGTGACGCGCGTCGCCCGCGCGTGCGCCCGTGGCGGCGCGCGGCTGCTCGAGTTCACGAACCGCGGCGACTTCGCGTGGGAGGTCTTCCGCGAGCTCGAGCGGTTCTGCGCGAAGGAGGTCCCGGAGATGATCACCGGGGTCGGGTCCGTCGTGGACCCCGGGACGGCGACGCTCTACATCAACAACGGCGCGAGCTTCGTGGTCGGCCCCGTGCTCAATGCCGAGGTCGCCCGCGCGTGCAACCGCCGCAAGGTCCCGTACTCGCCCGGCTGCGGAACGGCCTCGGAGATCTCGGCGGCGGAGGAGCTCGGCTGCGAGATCGTGAAGATCTTCCCCGGCGCCGAGGTCGGCGGCCCGCCGTTCGTGAAGGCCGTGAAAGGTCCCTGCCCGTGGACGTCGATCATGCCCACGGGTGGCGTCGAGCCGACCGAGGCGTCCCTCTCCGCGTGGTTCGAGGCGGGTGTCGCGTGCGTCGGCATCGGCTCGAACCTCATCACGAAGGAGATCCTCGCCGCGAAGGACTGGGCCGCCCTCGCGAAGAAGGTCGCGGAGACGCTCGCCATCGTGCAGAAGGTCCGCGGGAAGTAGTCGGACACGCCTCGCGGCCACTGGGCGCACGGAAAGCCCGGAATCGGGCCCGGGACGCCCATGCGCCGGCCTGCACCTGATCCTGGCCATGATCCCGGATCCGGCCCGCTGCCTGCGCGAGGCCGCCCGAGCCCCTGGGCCGAAACAGCCTCCCTTGACAAGCCGGGCTTTCGGACGATAATCCAATAATCAATTGAATGTAGTATGAAGTTACACGACTCTCTCTATCAGCAGCTTGCGAGGATCGGCCACGCTCTAGGAAGCGGTCCCCGCCTCGCGCTCCTCGACCTGCTGGGGCAGGGTCCCCGCACCGTGGAGGTCCTCGCGCAGGAGGCGGGGCTCACGCTCGCCAACGCCTCTCAGCACCTCAAGGTGCTGCGGCAGGCCCGCCTGGTCGAGGCCGAGAAGCGGGGCATCTTCGTGACCTACCGCGTGGCTGACGACGGTGTAGCGGACTTTTTCGGCGCGCTACGGGGGCTCGCGGAGAGGCGCCTCGCCGAGGTCCAGCAGATCGCCCGCACCTTCGCCGAGGAGCGGGCCAGTCTCGAGGCAGTGGACAAGCGGCGGCTGCTGGAGCGCATCCGAGGGGGAGAGGTCACCTTGCTCGACGTGCGCCCGACGGAAGAGTACCGGGCGGCGCACATCTCCGGGGCCGTCTCCGTTCCCTTGAAGGAACTGCAGAGCCGCCTCGCGAGCCTGCCGATGGACCGCGAGATCGTCGCCTACTGCCGAGGTCCGTACTGCGTGCTGGCCCCGGAAGCGGTCAGGGTGCTGCGATCGCGCGGCTTCCGTGCCGTGGCGCTGGGCGACGGCGTCGCCGAGTGGCGAGCCCACGGCTTGCCGGTCGTATCCGGAGAGGCGCGGTGAACGCGCTCGGCATGCTCGGCGCCCTCGCCGTCGGGGCGGCCTTCGGCTACGGCGCCCAGCGCGGGGCGTTCTGCATGAACTCGGGCTTTCGCGGCGTGATCGAAGGCGAGTGGACGAAGGTCAAGGCCCTGGGGCTGGCCGTCGCCGTGCAGCTCCTCCTGCTGCCGGCGATCTTTGCGATGGGCCTCGCCCGCACTGCGGAACTGCCGCTCCCGCTTCTCGCCGCGGTGGTCGGCGGGCTCCTCTTCGGTATCTCGATGCGCTGGGCGGGAGGGTGTGCCGCGGGCGTCTGGTACAAGCTGGGTGCGGGAGACGTCGGCGCCCTGCTGGCGATCCTCGGAATGGCGTTGGGCGCGACCGCATCCGACGCCGGTCCCCTGGCCGCTCTGCGCGTCGCGCTGCAGCAAGCGATCCCGAACGCCGCTTCGTGGAGCGCGCCTCTCCCCGTTTCGGTCGCCGCAGGCCTCTTGCTGCTGGCCGTCCTCTCTCGGCTCGCACCGGGCCGCGCCGGCGCCTGGGAGTGGCGAACGACCGGGCTCTGGGTGGGCGCCACAGCCGCGCTCGCCTGGCCGGTGTCCGCGGCAGCCGGTCGGGACTTCGGCCTGGCGGTGGTGCCCGGCACGACGGGCCTGCTCTCCGGGATCGCGGGACGCACGTTCCCCGTCTGGGACCTCTTGCTTGTCCTCAGTGTGCTGGCGGGAGGATGGCTCGCGGCGCGCCGGAACGGACCCGTGGCTCTGAGCGCGCCCAACCCGGCCGTACTCGTGAAACGGTTCGCCGGAGGCATTGGCCTCGGGGTCGGCGCGTCGATCGCCACCGGGTGCACCGTGGGCCAAGGCCTCACCGGGCTCGCGCTCCTGGCGCCCAGCAGCTTCGTCGTGATGGGCGCGATCTTCGGCGGCAGCAGCGTGGCAGCGCTGATCGCGCGACGGCTGGAGGCCGGCTCCAGCCCTTTGGTCGCGTCCTCCACTTCGCACTGAGGCGATGTTCCCATGAAGATCCTCATCATCCTGAACGACGCGCCCTACGGCAGCGAGCGAACCTACAACGGGCTCCGGCTCGCGGGGTCGCTCGCCCGGCAAGGAGCGGAACTGCGTGTGTTCCTGATCGGCGACGCCGTGGCCTGCGCGAAGACCGGCCAGAAGGTGCCGTCGGGCTACTACAACACGCAGAACATGCTCGGCGCGGTGATCCGCCACGGCGGCACTGTGGGAGTCTGCGGCTCCTGCATCGACGCCCGAGGCGTCGCGGAAGGCGAGCTGCTCGAGGGGGCTCGCCGGAGCACGCTCGACGAGCTGACGGCCTGGACGTTCCAAGCGGACCGTGTGCTGACTTTCTGAAGGGAGGCTGACCGCATGTCTGTCTCGAAAACGATCCTCATCCTGGGTGGCGGCGTCGGCGGCCTGGTCGCCGCGAACCGCCTGCGCAGGGACCTGCCCGCGCAGCACCGCGTGATCCTGGTCGAGCGCGAGGCTTCGCACGTGTTCGCCCCTTCGCTGCTGTGGCTGATGGTCGGCGCGCGGAGGTTGCCGGAGATCACCCGCAGTTTCGACGGACTCGGACGGAAGGGCATCGACGTGGTGCGCGGAGAGGTCGAGTCCCTGGATCCGGAGCGCAAGGAGGCGGTGGTCGCGGGGCGCGTCCTGAAAGGCGACTACGTCATCGTCGCTCTCGGCGCGGAGTTCTGTCCAGAGGCCGTGCCCGGTCTCGCCGAGGGCGGCCACACGTTCTGCACGCCCGCCGGGGCCGAGGCGCTGCGGGCCGCTCTCGCCGAGTTCCCGGGCGGACGGCTGCTCATCCTCACCGCGGCCCCCGCGTACAAGTGCCCAGCCGCGCCCTACGAGGCCGCCATGCTGCTCGAGGCCGACCTCCGCAAGCGCGGCCTCCGCGACCGTGCCCGTATCGACCTCTTCGCCGCGGAGCCGGGCCCGATGGGGGTGGCGGGGCCCGAGGTCTCGCGCGGCGTCCGCGCCATGGTGGAGTCGAAGGGCATCGGGTACCACCCGGAGCACCAGGTCGTCACCGTCGACGCGGCCGCGCGACGAGCGCGTTTCTCGAACGGCGTCGAGGCCGAATACGACCTGCTCGTCTACGTCCCGGGACACCGCCCTCCGCGGGTCGTCGCCGCCGCCGGCCTCGTGGGCGAGTCCGGGGGGGTGAGCGTCGACCGGCATACGCTGGCGACGCGCTTCGAGGGCGTCTACGCGATCGGCGACGTTACCAGCATCCCGCTCATGCTGGGCAAGCCGCTGCCCAAGGCAGGGGTCTTCGCACATGCGCAAGCCGAGGTGGTCGCCCGCACCATCGCGCGGGCGGTGACCGGCAGAGGGAGGTCCGCGGAGTTCGACGGCCACGGCGAGTGCTTCGTCGAGACGGGCGGAGGCAAGGCGGGCTTCGGATCGGGGAACTTCTACGCCGAGCCCGTGCCGCGCGTCACCCTGCGGGGGCCCAGCCGCGTCTGGCACGCGGGCAAGGTGCTCTTCGAGAAGGTCTGGCTCTGGCGGTGGTTCTGATGCGTCGCGCGCTCCGATGGCGTGCTGCCGAGGGGGAGGATCGCCATGCGTAAGGGGTTGAGTGTTCCGCTAGTCGAGTTCTCGGTCGAGCACCCCGTCTGGGTGATGGTCCTCACGGGCCTCCTGAGCCTGGTGGCGCTCACGCAGTTCCCGAAGGTGAGGACGGACACCAACCCGAAGCACATGCTTCCCGAAACCGCCGACGTCCGCCGGTTCAACGACGAGGTGGAGAGGACCTTCGGGCTCTACGAGGACACGATCGTGCTCGGGATCGTGAACGAGAGCGGGCTGCTCAACAGGGAAACCCTGGAGAGGGTCCACCGGATCACGACCGAGATCCTCCGGCTCAAAGGCGTGGCGGCGAGAGACGTCGCCAGCCTCACGACCGTGGACAACGTCACGGTGGAGGGCGGGACGCTCCGGGCGAGCCCGCTCATGCCCGAGCCGCCCGGGAGCGCTGAGGAGATCGCGCATCTCCGCGAGGCGCTCCTCGGCAATCCCCTCTTCATCAACCGGATCATCTCGGCCGACGCGAAGACCACCGCCATCTACGTCCCCCTGGAGAAGGGCGCCAACGGAAAGGCCATCGCGGACAGCATCAGGGAGATCGTGGCGAAGGAGAAGGGCGGCGAACGCTACTACGTCGCCGGGGATCCGGTGGCCCGGGACACCTTCGGCGCCGAGATGTTCAAGCTCATGGCGATCTTCGCCCCCATCGCGGGGCTGGTCATGTTCGCCGCGCGCTACCTCATGTTCGGGGACCTGTTCCTCTCCATCGCGCTCATGATGGACGCCATGATCGCCATCCTCTGGAGCATGGGCCTCCTGATCGGGCTCGGGTTCCCCATCCACATCATGAGCTCCATGGCCCCCGTGTTCTTGATGGCTATCGCGACCGACAGCATCCACATCTTCAACGAGTTCTATTTCCGCTTCCGGGAGAGGAAGGACAAGAAGGCCGCCATCCTGGAGACGATGCAGGCGGTCGGGCGGCCCGTGCGTTACACGGCGCTCGCCACCGCTGCGGCCTTCGCCGTCCTCCTCTTCATGAACATCGTGCCGGTCCGCGTCTTCGGCGGGCTCGTTGCTTTTGGCACGCTCGTTCTGAGAATCCTGAGCTTCACCTTCATCCCCGCGATGCTCACCTTCGTCAGGGAGGAGAACGTCGAAAGGGCCTCACGAGGGGAAGACATCGCCACGAGCCGGACCTCCCGGCTCCTCGGCCGCCTCGCTTCCCTGGGCGCGCACCACCCATGGAAGGTCGTGCTGGTCGGGCTCGGCCTCGTGGCCGCCGCGGTGGTCGGCCTGAGCCGGACCGTCGTCGACAACAACATGGTCGAGTGGTTCAAGAGCGACAGCGAGGTGCGGGTCGCCGACAGGGTCTTGAACGCGAACCTGGGCGGGACGTCCCTCGCCTACGTCGTGGCCGCCTCCCGGGAGGACGACTTCATCAAGAACCCCGAGGCGCTCCGAACGATCGAGGGTCTCCAGCGGCATCTGGAGAGGCTGCCCGTAGTCGGGAAGACCTTCTCGGTGGCGGACTACGTCAAGAGGATCAACCGCGTCCTTCACCAGGACGATCCGGAGTACGAGACGATCCCGGACTCCAAGGACGCGGTGGGCCAGTACCTCTTCCTGTTCGGCATGTCGGCCAAACCCTCGGACCTCGACAACGTGGCCGACTACCCGTTCCGTCAGGCCAACGTCTGGGTGCAGCTCAAGACCTGGGACGCCGAGGCCATGAGGTCCGTGATCCGGGCGGTCGCGGAGTTCAAGGCCGCGCACGCCACCCCCCTCGAGTTCAAACCCGCCGGCATCGCCTACTTCAACCTCGTCTGGAACGACGAGGTGCTCTGGGACATGGTCAGGGGATTCGTCATCTCCCTCGTGGCGGTGTGGGTCATTCTGGCCTTCAACTTCCGCTCTCTCCGATGGGCCGTGGTGGGATACACGCCCCTCGTCTTCACGGTCGTGCTGATCTTCGGGTGCCTCGGCTTCGCCGGGAAGCACTTCGACATGCCGATCTCGGTCCTGAGTTGCCTGTCGCTGGGCATGGCCGTGGACTTCGCGATCCACTTCGTCAGCCGCCTCCGGTCGAGGCTCTCCGAGGCCCGGCCCGGCCCGGCCACCCCGGAGGGCGCCTCGCTCACCGAGGCGCTCGTGTGGACCGCGGCCAGGCCGGGCAAGGGGATCGTTCGCAACGCCGTCCTCTTCGCCGCGGCCTTCTCCGTCATGCTGCTGGCGCCGCTCACGCCCTACGTCACCGTGGGCGCCTTCATCGTGAGCATGATGACGCTGTCGGCTCTGATGACGATCCTTTACCTGCCGGCCCTGATCGTCCTCTTGAGGGGCTGGCTGTTCGAGAGAGGTGCCTCATGAGGATGTTCCGATTCGTCGCGGCAGCACTCATCGCCGTGTCCGTGGTTGCCGGTGGGGGCGTCCGGGCACAGGGAACCCAGAGCCCCGCGCCCGAAGAGATCATGCGGCGCCTGCAGCAGGCCTTCTTCTATGCCGGCCAGGACTTCGCCGCCAAGGTCGGCATGAGGCTCGTGGACAAGACCGGCCACGAGCGTCGCCGAACCCTCACCATGCTCAGGCTCAACGCCAAGGAGGGGCGCAACCAGAAGTACTACACCTACTTCCATGCCCCCGCGGACGTACGAGGGATGGCCTTCCTGGTGTGGAAGTACCCGGACAAGGACGACGACCGCTGGCTCTTCATCCCGGCCATCAAGCTCGTGGCCCGCATCGCGGCCAGGGACAACCAGTCGAGCTTCGTGGGCTCGGACTTCACTTACGAAGACGTCTCGGGAAGGGACCTGGGCGCGGACGCCTACAAGCTCCTGCGAGAGGAAGCCACGGCCGGGCGGGACTGCTACGTGGTTGAGAGCAACCCCAAGGCGGCCTCGGCCTTCTCCCGGAAGGTTTCCTGGATCGACAAGACCTCGTTCCTGCCCGTCAAGGAGGAGTACTACGACGTCCAGAACGAGCTCTTCCGGGTCTTCACCGTGGATGAGGTCAAGGAGATCAAGGGTCATCCGACGGCCGTCCGCCGCACCGTGAAGAACCTCAAGACCGGCCACTACACCGAGGTCGTCTTCGAGAACGTGGACTACGACGCCGGGCTCGAGGAGGGCCTCTTCTCCGAGCGGTCCCTCCAGTCCCCGCCGGCGAGGTGGATCCAGTAGGACGCGATGAGAGTCCGGGATCGATCCTGCGCCCTGTTGCTCGCCACCCTCGCTTGCGCTCCCGCCGAGGGGCAGGTGATCCCGCATGGTTTCGTCCAGGCGGGTTATGCCGCTCGGATCACCGGCGCCACGCTTCCGAGCGGCGGCGGAGACTTCCTGGTCGGCGAGGAGCGGCTCCAACTCTCGTTGTCGGGGACGATCCCCGCACGGGCCGGCGGCTTCTCGGCCAAGGCCGACTTCTTTCACGATGCCGTGACCGGCAAGGCGGGCCTGGAGATCCGGGAGGCCTATCTCGACGTCGGCGGCGCAACGATCGGGGCGCGGGTGGGACGGCAGATCATCACCTGGGGGACGGGAGACCTCCTCTTCATCAACGACGTCTTCCCCAAGGACTGGACGGCCCTTTTCACCGGCCGGCCGCTGGAGTATCTCAAGGTCGGATCGGACGCGCTGAAGGTCAACGGTCAGCTCGGCGCCGTGGGCCTGGAGGCCATCGCCGTCCCTTTCTTCGAGCCGGATCGCCTTCCCTCGGCAGAGCGGTTCTTCTTCTTCGATCCCTTCCCGGAGGTCACCCACCGTACATCGGAAGAACCCAGGTCCGACCTCGGGAACACGGAGCTGGCGCTCAAGGTCTCCG
>JBGPQQ010000142.1:0-7761 GCA_041489115.1 Vicinamibacteria bacterium
GCCGAGGCCGAGGCGCCGCCGGCTGGTCCGCGCCCAGCTCGATCGAGGGTGTGCGCCAGGTTTCAGGGTCCGCCTGCACGCCCGCCTTGTAGTTGAGGACGTCGAGCCGCTCGGGCACGACCTTGATGAGCACGAGGTTCTTGAGGCCGGGAAACGCCTGGTCCCAGTAGGCCCTCTTGCGCTTCAGGATCTCCTGCATGTCCTCGATCAGGACCGCGCGGCCGGTGAGGGCCACGTACCCGGTCGCCTTCGCGTGATCGGCGTAGTAGAGGCTGACCCGCGGGTCGCGCCGCATCTCGCGGACCTTCCGGCTGCGCGTGTTCGTGGCGAACCAGACGGTCATGTCCTCCTCCGGCGGGAACGGGTTCATCGTTCTCACCTGGGGGCGGCCGGTCTCGTCCAGGGTGATGAGGGCGCAGTAGGTCTGCGCTCCCATGATCTCGCGGGCCGCGGCGATCAGCCGGGCGCGCTCGTCGCTCCGTGAGGGCTCGGCCTGCGCCGGCTTCTCATCCTTCGCGGCCGGCTTGTCCTGCCCCGGGGCCGGGCAAGGCGGCGCGAGGGCGAAGAGCGACACGAGCCAGACGAAACGGAGCTTGGAGAGGGGAGCCACACGGTTCTTCATGGTGCTGGACACGCTACGCGCCCGGCGCGCCGTCGGTCAATGAGCAGGGAGATCCAGTCGCTCGCCCCGTGGCAGACGCTCGAGAACGGCAAGGCGGCCGGGGTCCGCGGACTGAAGTGAGTGAATCGTGGGAAGATCGACACCGTCGTCGCTTCTCGGAGGTGGACGTCGTGAGCGTACCGGCCCCACGCACCGCTCTTCTCGGCCTCGTCGCCCTCCTTCACGCCGGTGCGGGCTTTGCCGGCGACGGTGGCCTCGGCCTCTTCGAGGCCCACGGCGACGTGGGCACGGTGGGCAAGCCGGGCGCGGCCGTCTACGACGCGAAGGCCGGGACCTACACCGTCACCGGCGGCGGGGCGAACATGTGGTTCGCGACCGACGCGTTCCACTTCGTCTGGAAGAAGGGTTCGGGCGACCTGGCGCTCGCGGCGGACGTGTGGTTCGTCGGGACGGGCGGCAATCCCCACCGCAAGGCCGCCCTTCTCATCCGCCAGGGGCTCGAGCCCGACGCGGCCTACGCGGACGCGGTCGTGCACGGCGACGGGCTCACCTCGATCCAGTACCGGGAGGAGCGCGGGGGGCCGACCCGCGAGATCCAGTCTAACGTCAAAGGGCCGCGACGCATCCGCATCGAGAAGGAGGGCGACCTTGTCTTCCTCTCCGTGGCCCGCGAGGGCGATCCGCTGGCCCCGGCCGGAGGGTCGTTCAGGATCAGGTTCACCGGGCCGTTTCTCGTCGGCCTCGGCGTCTGCTCCCACGACGACGCCGTGAGCGAGACGGCCGTCTTTTCGAACGTGGAGATGACGATGGGACCGTCGAACGCCGCCGGGGAGCCCGTGCTCGAGAGCACGCTCGAGACGATCGCGATCGACTCGAAGGACCGCCGGGTGGTCCGCCACGCGCGCGAGCACTTCGAGGCGCCGAACTGGTCTCGCGACGGCAAGGAGCTCGTCTTCAACCGCGGCGGGCTCCTCTACGCGCTGCCGGTCGAGGGCGGGGAGCCGCGGCCGATCGACACGGGCTTCGCGAACCGCTGCAACAACGACCACGGGCTGTCGCCCGACGGGACGCAGCTCGCGATCAGCGACCAGTCGCAGGGGGACGGCCAGTCGGTGATCTACGTTCTGCCGGCCACGGGGGGGACGCCACGGCGGCTCACGGCGCGCGCCCCCTCGTACTGGCACGGCTGGTCGCCCGACGGCAGGACGCTCGCCTACTGCGCGGAGCGAGGCGGCGAGTACGACGTCTACACGATCCCGGTGGAGGGCGGCGAGGAGACGCGGCTCACCACGTCGCCGGGCCTCGACGACGGGCCCGACTACTCGCCCGACGGCCAGTGGATCTACTTCAACTCCGAGCGGACGGGCACGATGCAGGTCTGGCGGATGAAGACGGACGGCAGCGAGCCGCAGCAGCTCACCTCCGACGGGTACGCGGACTGGTTCCCGCACCCCTCGCCGGACGGGCGGTGGGTGGCCTTCCTGTCGTACGTGAAGGACGTGAAGGGCCACCCGCCGAACAAGGACGTGATGCTGCGGATGATGCCGGCGAGCGGGGGAGAGATCCAGGTGCTGGCCAGGCTCTTCGGCGGGCAAGGCACGGTCAACGTGCCGTCGTGGTCTCCCGACAGCACCCGCCTGGCGTTCGTGAGCTACCGGCTGGCGCGCCCCTGAAGCGCCGGCCGGCCACGGCGGGAGGGACCGGCCTTGAGCGATTCCACGGCGAAGGGGCGCTCCTCCTCACGGGCCGCGACGGCGGGGCGGCCTTCGCGGGCCGCGTCGACGGCGAGGCCGTGGCCCGCGTCGTCGTCGGCTTCGCCATCATGACCGTGCTCTGGGGCTGGCTCTGGTACGGCGTCAAGCGGCTGCTGCTGCGAAAGCTCGTGGGCCTGTCGCGGGAGGAGGTCGACGGCGTCTTCCTGTCGCGCATGAGCCGGCCGTTCGACCTGCCGCGCCTGCTCCAGGGACGCTCCGAGCGCCGCGTGCGGATCGCCGACATGATCGGGCGGCGCGGTCGTTACGTCACCATCGGCATGGCGGGCTACTTGTACCTCTACGCCAGGATCGCCCGGGAGCCGAGGCCTGACTTCCTCGTGATGGGGCTCCAGGAGAGCCTGTTCGACGCGATCGTCTTCAGCTGGGTGATGCTGGCGACGTACTACTCCGACGGCTTCCTCGGCCGCGTCGCGTACGGGGCGCAGACGCGGATCATGGACGGCGCCCTCGGCCGCGCCAACTGCCTCGTCATCTTCACGCTGTGGAACCTGTTCAAGTTCTTCATGGTGCCGCTCGGGGCCCGGCTCGCCCTGCTCTTCCCTCCCGAGACCTACGCGACGGTGTTCGCCTTCATCTGGCCGTCGTACCTGGGCTCGGACGCGCTGTCCGAGATCGTGGGCTCGCTCTGGGGGAAGCAGAAGCTGCGGGTCTGGGGCTTCGGCGAGGTGAACCGCAAGTCGATCGCGGGCACCGGGGCCTGCTTCCTGGGGTCGCTGGCGATCTGCCTGTCGTTCGTGCTCGCCCACGGCCTCGGCCTGGCCTGGGTCGGCCTGGCTGTCGCCGTCTCCGTGTCGAACACCGCGTTCGAGCTCTTCTCCCCGCGGGGGACGGACGACTTCACGATGGCGACCGGCAACGCGCTCCTGTGCTGGGCGTTCGGCAGCCTGATGTACTAAGCTCCAAAGCAGGGAGATCCACAATGGCAGCCAGGAAGAAGGGCAAGAAGGCGAAGAAGGCTCTGAAGAAGGCGAAGAAGCTGGCGAAGAAGGCCGCCCGGCGGACGGCGCAGGCGGCGAAGGTCACGAAGAAGAAGGCCGCCCCGAAGGCCGCGAAGAAGGCGGCGGCCCCCCGTAAGCCGGCCCGCAAGGCCCGCCGGCAGCCGGAGACCCTCCACCTCCGCTCGGCGGGCCCGAGTTTCACCGTGAACGACATCCAGAAGAGCCTCGCGTTCTACCGCGACGTGCTCGGCTTTAAGGTGAAGGAGAACTGGGAGGAGGACGGCGTCCTGCGCGGGGTGGAGCTCGTCGCCGGCAGCGTGAGCTTCTGGCTCGGGCAGGACGACTGGAAGAAGGGCCGCGACCGCGTGAAGGGCCAGGGCTTCCGCATGTACTGCGGCACGTCGCAGGACGTGGACGCGCTGGCCCGGCAGATCGAGGCCCGCGGCGGGACGCTGGTCGAGAAGCCGACCGACCGGCCCTGGGGCGGGCGCGACTTCGCCGTGGTCGATCCCGACGGCTTCACGATCACGATCTCCAGCGGGCTGTAGCCCGCGAGGCTGCCGGGCGATCGGGCTCCCCCGCTGGAACCCTGGCGGTCGGTGGTCGTTCCCGGCGGGAGGGCCGATCCGGACGCGGGCCACCGTCGCGGGTGACCACCTCTACTTCCAGGCCGACGACGGGTACCTCTACAAGCTCGCGGCCGGCAGCGGGGAAGAGCGCTGGCGGGTCCGGGTCGTCGAGAAGCCGATCGAGCGGCTGCCGTTCGACGACCCGAAGTCGCGGTACGACCGTTTCGGGTCGGACGTGACGGTCGCCGGCGCGCGGCTCTATCTCGGCACGCACGACGGGCGGCTGCTGGCGATCGACCCGGCGCGGGGCGCAGAAGGACTACCTCGCCGGTCACAAGGGCCTCGTGGTGGCGATGGACCGGGCGACCGGCCGCCCCGCGTGGCACTTCGCGGCCGAGGCCGCCGTGACCGGCTCTTATGATAACCGGTCAGACTAGGCTACAATGGAGTGACTAGACGGACTAGTGTGAATGAGGTGCGGATGCGCCAGTGGCAGCTGCAGACGGCGAAGGCGAGGCTCAGCGAGGTGTTGAGGGCGTCCGAAGAGAGCGGTCCCCAGGAGATCACGCTGCGCGGGAACGCCGTGGCCGTGGTCCTGGCGAAGCCCGACTTCGATCGCCTGACGTCGAAGAAGGGGTCGTTCGTGGACTTCATGCGTCGCTCTCCGCTGGCCGGCATGGAACTGAAGATCCGGCGCGACAGGAGCCCGGCGCGGCGGGTCGAGCTGTGAGCTACCTTCTCGACACGAACGTGCTGTCCGAGCTCGTCCGGCGGAGGCCAGACGCGAGGGTTCTGCGTTGGTTTCAGGGTGCGCCGGAAGAGACGCTGCACCTGAGCGTGCTGACGGTGGGCGAGCTGCGCTGCGGGATCGAGGGTGCGAAGGAGGGCGCCCGGAGGGAGAAGCTGCGGGTGTGGCTGGAGCGGGACCTGCCGGGGCGGTTCGGCGACCGGCTGCTGCTGATCACGCCCGCGGTCGCGGACCGCTGGGGCCGCCTGTTGGCCCAGGTGGGCCGCGGTGTTCCGGCGATCGACAGCCTGCTGGCCGCCACGGCCCTGACGCATGGCCTGAGGATCGTGACTCGCAACGTGCGCGCCTTCCGGTTCCCGGGGCTCGAGGTGGTCAACCCCTGGGAGGTCGGGGGGTAGAGCGCGTTCGAGCCCGGCCGGGCCATAGGAAGGATGCCAGGCGGGCCAAGGCCTCTGGTCCGACAGTCTCCGCGAGCCTCGCCAGCTCGGCGCAGGTCGGATGAAGAGAGACGATGCGGGCGGGCTTGCCGGTGCGACGTGGGCGGAGAACCGCCAGGTCCGGTTCGAGGGTGCGGGCGCAGATCGGGCAGAGCCGAGAGCCCGCCGCCGAGTCGTCCGAGGACGCCGGAGCCGCAAGGGAGCGGAGCCTGGACCGCTGGTGCGCTCTGTAGACCGTCAGCCACTCGCGGTGCTGGCGGGTCTCGCGCTTGCCGGAGGGAAATGGGGGGAGACCCTCGGGTCCCGGGGAGACGTGGTACCGCTCGCAGTAGGCGAGCACTCGGGCACGAACCTGTTCTTCCGTGAGCGGCGGCCGGCCCATGGACGGAGTGTGCCGAACGCGGTTAGTTGTGTCAACCTATTTATGTAACCTCTATAATATGCATTAGCGGAAGTTGAATCTGCATGAGAATATGGGCCCTAACTCATTCGTAACGAGTACCTTCTCCTCGGCCGGTCCGTAGGCTAGAATTAGGCGGCGCGGCGGAGAGACGGTCCACGAGGGAGATCCAATGGCCAAGCGAGTCCTCGTCGTCGATGACCACGTTCCGACGCGCGCGCTCATCCGCGCCATCCTCGAGGCCGAGAAGACCGAGCAGTTCGAGGTGTTCGAGGCGGGAACGGGTACTGAGTGCCTGAAGTCCGCCGACAAGCAGGGGCCCTTCGACCTCATCCTGCTCGACGTGAACCTCCCCGACATGGACGGCTACTCGGTCTGCCGCGCCCTGCGCCACGTCGACAAGAAGGCCGCCATCGTGTTCGTCACCGCGAAGGGCGATCTCAAGGACTACACCGCCGGCCGCGACGCGGGCGGCGACTCCTACCTCGTGAAGCCCATCGCCCGGGCCGCCCTCCGCTCGATCGTCCACCTGTTCACCTCCATCGAGCGGTCGGAGCGGCCCGACTTCGGCTCCTAGGCCGATGATCACGCCGGCGGCCGCGGGGCCGGTCGGGCACATCGCCCTCGTCCACGAGGACCCGGAGCGGGCCGAGGAGCTGGCGCGTCTTCTTCGCACCGCCGGCCATCGCGTCACCGTCGTGGTGCCCGGGCGGCGGATCGTCCAGAGCGTCATCGACTGCTCGCCCGACCTGCTGCTCGCCTCGCACTCGCTCGTCGACCCGCCGATGGCGTCCGTGGTCAAGGGCGTGCGGCAGGCTCTGGGCGGCGACGTGCGCATCCTCGTCCTCTACGGCTTCGACCCCCAGGGCGCGCCGTCGGACGTCGACGACGTGCAGCGGGCCGAGCCGCTGCAGCCCACCGAGCTTCAGATCCGCGTGTCGCGGCTCGTCCGGGAGCTGACGGAGCGCCGGGTGCTCCAGAAGAAGACGAGCGAGCTGCTGGGGCTCTACAAGATGTCCTGGGCCTTCTCGCTCGCCGGGGGTGCCGACGCCCTCTACGGCCATCTCTCGCGCCACACCGCGGAGATGCTGAAGGCCGAGCGCGGCCTCGTGCTCCTCTACGACTCGGAGCGGCGCCAGCTGGTCGGCCAGGCGCCTGGGTTCGGGCTCACCCCGGAGGAGATCCAGCGGGTGCGCTACAAGGTGGACGGCGAGGCCGACTCCCGGTGGAACTTCCGCCGGAACGGGCCCCTCCTCTCCAACAAGGCCCAGGCGGACACCCGCCTCCTGCCGGAGTTCGTCGCCGCGCTGCAGTTGCAGTCGCTCATGGTCGCGCCGATCACGCGCGGGCCGAAGATCCTGGGGCTGCTCGGGGTGGCCGACCGCATCGGCCGCGCGCCCTTCACGGACGAGGACCTGAACCTGCTCCTGGCCCTGGCCGGCCAGGCCACGATCGTGGTCGAGAACCTGCGCCTCCACGACGAGATCAAGAAAGCCAACGCCCTCCTGCAGGAGTACGACCGCCTCAAGAGCGAGTTCGTGGGCATTGTGGCCCACGACTTCCGCCGGCCGCTCATGGCGATCCGCGGGTTCGCCGAGCTCGTGCTCGAGGAGGAGGACCTCCCGCCCGAGACCCGCCAGGAGTACATGCGGACGGTGATCAGCGAGACCGAGCACCTGGCGCTCCTCGCGAACGACACGTTGCTCATCACCCAGATCGAGACCGGGCAGCTGAGCTTCAACTTCCGCGAGGTGGACGTGGGGCCGTTCCTGCTCGAGGCCGTGCCGCTCGGCCTCTCCGAGCACTCGGTGCTCGTGGACGTCCCGCAGGGCTTTCCGAAGATCTGGGCCGACCCGGACCGCCTCCGCCAGGTTCTCACGAACCTGCTCTCGAACGCGGTGAGGTACTCCCCCTCCGGCGAGTCGATCGTGGTTCGCGTGCGCGAGCGCGGGACGCAGCACATCGTGATCGAGGTCGTGGACCACGGGCTCGGGATACCTCCCGACCAGATCGGGAAGCTCTTCCAGAAGTTCGCCCGGGTGCGCACCGAGGACCACCTGAAGATCTCCGGCACCGGCCTCGGCCTCTACATCTGCCGGCTCATCGTGGAGGGCCACGGCGGGCAGATCTGGGTCGAGTCGGAGGTCGGCAAGGGAAGCACCTTCGGTATGTCGCTCCCGCTCGACGCGCGTCTCGCGCAACGGCCGCTGCTCCCGGCGGAGAGGGAGACGGCCGACTCCCCCGCGCGCCACTCCCGCGCGTAGGGCTCAGC